>JAGXHB010000199.1 GCA_024636425.1 Roseobacter sp. | reverse complement strand
ACCACGGTGGCGACCATGCCGCGCGGGCTGAGCCGCGAAATTCCGCAGACCCCGTGACCGGACGTGCATCCGTTGCCGATCCGTGTGCCAAGCCCGACCAGAAGCCCCGCCAGCACCACCAGCCCGGTGTTGCCGGTCAGGTTTGTGTCAGCCACGCCGCCGGAAAAGAAGATGACAATCGCCGGTGCCAGCACCAGTGCCGCCAGAAATGATACACGTTCCGCCCAGGCAGCGCGGCCCGATCCGTCGACCAGTCCGCCAATGATGCCGCTGGCTCCCATGATGCGGCCGTTGCCCAGCAAGTAGACCGCCCCGCCACAGCCGATGATCAGGCCACCGATCAGGCCCCAGATCCAATCCATTTCGATCATTTCGCAATCCATTTCTTCCGGTGCGCCGGCAACCGGCACAGTCATTCTCTACATATATGTTTTCGTGAATGTGTTGCAAGCCCAATTCAGCGGGCCCGGACGCGGTTATCCCAGCACGATGCCCACGACGACCATCATGAGCCCGATCACCGAGAGGAACAGCGCCCCCAGATTGAGCGGCAGTGCCTTTTGCAGCACGACGCGCATCTCGTCTTCGGACAGGTTGGCGCGTTTGGCGCGGGTCACGCTGATGATGCACCAGAAAAGACCCAGAAGCCCCAGCAATGAGATTGCGGCGCCGGTCCAGATCAGAATGTCGAATATCGAGAATGCGGTGTTTTCCATGAGGTGCGGATTATCCGAATTCCGCCATAGCGGCAAGTCTGGGTTGCGGGGGGGCAGGCGCGGCGTTAGTCAGGGCGCTGATCCACCTCCCATACAGGATAGACCGATGAGCGACAGTGCCACCAATCCCGAAGTCGTCGACACCGTAGGCGACGCCACCTACCGCGTCACCGCGAACGAGCTGCGCCAGTTCGTCGAGCGGATCGAGCGGCTGGACTCGGAAAAGAAAGACCTTGCCGAACAGCAAAAGGAAGTGATGGCTGAAGCAAAATCGCGCGGCTACGACACCAAGGTGCTGCGCAAGGTGATAGCACTGCGCAAACGCGACAAGGACGACATTGCCGAGGAAGAGGCGGTGCTGGAGATGTATAAAGAAGCGTTGGGAATGTAGTGACGCTGCCCGGGTCTGCCCCAGGTTCTGGCAGGCTCGGGCCACGTTCGGGCCATCTCCCGGCCAAATCCGCTTGCGCCCCGGCGCAGGCCCCAATAGAAGAGCGGAAATTTTTCCGCCCGCGCGCCACATCGCGCGGCCTTACCCTATGGAGCTAACATGCAGGTCAACGAGACGCTGAACGACGGTCTGAAACGCGGCTATGCCATCACTCTGACAGCCGCCGAGCTGGAGGCCAAGGTCAACGACAAGCTGGTCGAAGCACAGCCCGAAGTAGAGATGAAGGGTTTCCGCAAAGGCAAGGTGCCTCTGGCGCTGCTGAAAAAGCAGTTCGGTCAGCGCATCATGGGTGAAGCGCTGCAGGAAAGCATCGACGGTGCCATGCAGGAACATTTCGAGAAATCCGGCGACCGTCCTGCGATGCAGCCCGACGTCAAAATGACAAACGAAGACTGGAAAGAAGGCGATGACGTCGAGGTCACCATGACCTACGAAGCACTGCCCGATATCCCCGAGGTCGATCTGACGTCCATCACGCTCGACAAGTTGATCGTCAAAGCAGACGATTCCGCTGTGGACGAAGCTTTGGCGAACCTTGCCGAAACCGCGCAGGATTTCAAATCGCGTAAGGCCGGTGTCAAATCCAAGGACGGCGACCAGATCGTGTTCGACTTCCTTGGCAAGGTTGATGGTGAACCCTTCGAAGGCGGTGCCGCCGAGGATTACCCGCTGGTTCTGGGGTCGAATTCATTCATTCCGGGCTTTGAAGAGCAGTTGGTCGGCGTTGTCGCGGATGAGGAAAAGAACGTGACCGTTTCTTTCCCCGACGATTATCAGGCCCCGCATCTGGCCGGCAAGGAAGCCACGTTCGAGTGCAAGATCAAGGACGTGAAAAAGCCCGTTGCCGCCAAGATCGATGACGAGCTGGCCAAGAAGTTCGGTGCAGAAGACCTTGAAGCGCTGAAAAAGCAGATCGCTGAGCGTCTGGAAGCCGAGTATATGGGCGCCTCGCGCGCGGTGATGAAGCGCGGCCTGCTGGACGAGCTGGACAAGCGCGTCAGCTTTGATCTGCCGCCGTCGCTGGTGGAGGCCGAAGCCGGCCAGATCGCGCACCAGCTGTGGCACGAAGAAAACCCTGACGTTCAGGGCCACGACCACCCCGAGATCGAAACCACGGACGAGCACAAGCAGCTTGCCGAGCGTCGTGTGCGCCTTGGGCTGTTGCTGGCCGAACTGGGTCAGAAAGCTGAAATTCAGGTGACGGACGCCGAGATGACGCAAGCGATCATGAACCAAGCGCGTCAGTACCCCGGTCAAGAGCGTCAGTTCTTTGAATTTGTTCAGCAAAACCAGCAGATGCAACAGCAGATGCGCGCGCCGATCTTTGAAGACAAAGTCATCGACCACGTTTTCGAGCAGGCCACACTGAACGAAAAAGAAGTGTCAAAGGAAGATCTGCAAAAAGCCGTTGAGGCGCTGGAAGACGAATAAGTCTTCTTGAACCTTACAGATCAAGGGCCACCCGATCGGGTGGCCCTTTTCATTTGGCGTGGTATTTTTCAGGCAGCCATCTCATCGGCCAGTTCGTGGTTGCGGTCACGGTGACCCGCTTCGTCAGCGCGTACTGCGATCACCACGTCGCGGAGAGTCGCCTCGGCACCCAGTTTCCAATAGTCGATGGCGATCTGAGGGGCGGCGACGTTGGGGGTGTTGCCTGCGTCAATCTCGTCCAGATACTGGGTATAGCTGATGACGGCCTCTTCCTCCAAGTAACCGACGACCCGGTGCGCGATGCGCGGCGCGAAGAGATACAAGAAGAAGTACACGTTATAGAACACGGCCTGGCTGAGCATGATCAGCGTGCGTTCCAGACGGGAAGGTTCGGCGATCTTGATGAAAGTCATCAGGTGCATCCGCTCGTTTTCCGCCTCGTCCAGCAGCTCTCTGATCCAGCCTTGGTCATCGCGAATGTGACGGATGGATTTCAGGTGTTGCAACAGCCCTCCGACCATACCCGGCACGGCAGCCACCGTTTCCAGCACCACCGCGCGGTGGCCGTATCTCTTGGCAAAAAAGCTGTCCGCGAAAAAGCGCATGATCTTGACGGTCCGCAAGGCGAACCTGTCACTCAGGTCTTTGGGCGGGGTATGTTTGGCCAGATCCATATCTGAACGATTGGTTGCATCGAACACGGGGGCATCTCCTTTTACTTCCCTGTCAGAGAGATGGGGAAGGATGGGATGCGTTCAATAATATGCGTCAATCTGCGCAGAGCAGCGTGGATCCGGCGGTTGATCGCGGATGTTGCCTACCCGGCGCGCAGCCCGGTTTCGACCAGCAACCCACGGCGTTTCGCCTCGTAGTAGTAGCCGCGTGCGTACCACTGGATTGCGGTGTCGTGGCTGCCATCGGCAAGCATCCATGCGCCGCGCAGGTATTTCACGCCATACTGAAGGTTGACGTCCGGGTTCAGCAGATCGCGGCTGTTGCCACGGAACCCCATGGTGCGCGCAGTGGCCGGCAGGATTTGAAGCAGGCCGAAATAGGGGCCGTTGCGCGCCTCGGGACGGTGAGTGCTTTCGCGGATCGCAAGCCGGTGGACCAGCGGGCGAGGGACGTCATAGAAATCGGCCCATTTGTTGATGAGCCTGCGCAGCTCTGGCGTCTCGTTCGGATGAAGGGGAATCACGCTTCTGTCATCGCGCAGGTTTATCACGTCTGTTTGCGTGCTGGCGCAGGCGCTCAGGGCAGCAGCGCCTATCAGCAGCAGGCAGGACCGACGGGAGAATTGGCGCATGGAGGAGCATTTCAACTGTTGAACTTGGGCCATACCCTAGTCACGTAGCTGGTCCAGACAAGCAGAAGCTGCATCGCCGTGGTCCCTTAGGCAATCGGTTGCCGAAAGGAACGCGGGTTTGACGCCGTCGCCACATACGAAAAAGCCGCCCCATTTGCATGGGGCGGCCTATTCCGGTGCAACGCGTTGAAAGATTACTCTTTCGTTTCGTCTTCCTTGGACTCTGCTGGTTCATCCATGTCGTCGTCGTTCGCGGCAGACCCGAGGTCGTCGAAGAGTTCGGAGATTTCGAACTCTGCTGCGGCTTCTTCTTCTGCGGCCAGTTCCTGAATCGACTTGCCTGCGGCCTGAAGCTCGGCCTCTTCAGGGGAACGGGCGACGTTCAACTGAATGGTAGCTTCGACTTCGGGGTGCAGAACGATTGTTACATCGTGCAGGCCCAGATCCTTGATCGGGTTGCGCAGGATGACCTGCTTGCGATCAACGGTAAAGCCTTCGGCGGTTGCGACATCGGCCGCGTCACGGGTGGTGACGGAACCGTACAGCGCACCCGAATCAGAAGCGGAGCGGATCACGATGAACTGCTGACCGTCCAGCTTGGCAGAGAGCGCTTCGGCTTCTTTCTTGGTCTCGAGGTTGTCAGCTTCAAGCTGCGCCTTGCGGCCCTCGAAAGCTTCGATGTTGGCCTTGGAGGCCGACAGCGCCTTGCCCTGCGGCAGCAGGAAGTTGCGGGCATAGCCGGGCTTCACGTCCACGACTTCGCCCATCTGGCCAAGCTTGGACACACGTTCCAGAAGGATAACTTGCATGTGCTTTGCTCCTTATTTCACGGCGTAGGGCAGCAAGGCGAGAAAGCGGGCGCGTTTGATGGCACGGGCCAGTTCACGCTGCTTTTTCGCAGAGACTGCGGTGATACGGGACGGAACAATCTTGCCACGCTCAGAGATGTAGCGCTGCAGCAGACGTGTGTCCTTGTAGTCGATTGCCGGTGCGTTGTCGCCCGAGAAGGGGCAGACTTTACGACGGCGGAAAAATGGTTTTGCGGCCATGGTTTATGTCCTTTCTTTCAAGCTGATGATCAACGGCGCTCGCGGCGTTCACCGCGGTCGGGGCGTTCGTCACGTTTCTGCATCTGGACGGATGGCAGTTCTTTATGCTCATCAACCTTGATGGTCAGAACGCGCATCACGTCGTCATGCAGGCGCATCAGACGT
Source organism: Roseobacter sp. (assembly GCA_024636425.1). Lineage (GTDB taxonomy): Bacteria > Pseudomonadota > Alphaproteobacteria > Rhodobacterales > Rhodobacteraceae > Sulfitobacter. Next base: position 4,630 of record JAGXHB010000199.1, on the reverse strand, counting down.
TCCATTTCCTGAACGGCGGTTGCAGGTGCATCCGAACGCAGGAAGGCGTAGTGGCCCTTGCGGTTCTTGTTGATCTTGTAGGCCATCGTCTTGACGCCCCAGTATTCGCTGTCGACGAGCTTGCCGTCGTTGTCAGCCAATACGGTGCCGAAATGTTCGATAAGGCCTTCTGCTTGCGTGTTGGACAAGTCCTGACGCGCAATCATAACATGCTCATAAAGCGGCATGTGCACTCCTATTTATATCAAGGCGCATTTCATAGGCGAGGCATTTGCGTTTTGCGGCCTCACCACGAGAGTCTGCGCGGTTCAAAAAATGATGCAAAACGAAAGGCTGATATACATGGTTTCGGGCGCAGGGCAAGGGTGGAGTTGGTGCGTGCCAAATATGGGGGAAGACCACGCTAATTTCCCCAAATCGTACCAAGGCTGCCGCTGCTGCGCCGCTTTATGGTCATGATCAGGCGTTTATCCTGACCTACACCAGCAAGGTGGACGGGTGAAAGGATGTCCGATGACTGCAACGTCTGATTTTATGACCGATGGCCAGCTATATTGTACTTCGGATCAATCTGCAGATGGCCTCGATCTGGTGCTGGGGTGGCTGTACCGCATTGTAGGGGCCTCGCTGATCCTGTCTGCGTCGGGACTGTGGCTTGTTCCGGGGGCAAACTGGGGCAGCGACGTCATGCTGGTCAAGATGGGCCTGTCGGTGCTGGCGTTGATGTTCGGCTGTTGGCTGACCTTGTCGAGCAGCAAGATAGCGCGCCCTGATATCGAAATTGATACCGCGCGTCGCGAGCTGAGGCTGGTGCGTGCGGGGGCGATGGGGTCCAGTCTGGTTGTGGGCCGGTGCAGCTTTGCCGATCTGTCACGGGTTGAACGGCATCCTGACCTGCTGAAACTCTGGGATCAGAACGGCGCATTTCTGGGTGACATACATGTCACGGAACGGCGTATCATGGATATGCTGGTCTCGGGACTGCGCGATGCGGGTCAGCCTGTCTGAGGCGACAGGTTTTTGCGACAGCGACGGCTGAGTGTTCAAAATCGCGCAGACCCTGTTTGCGGGTGCGGGTTGTCGAAACAGGATTTAGCACCACTTGTGTGGCCATATTGATGACCAACAGGAGTTAACCCATGTTCATGAAAACCACCCTCGTCGCCGCAGCCCTCACGCTGGGTGCCACATCTGCCTTTGCAGCCGAGAAATACACGTTCGATCCAAGCCACAGCCAGATCGTCTTCACCTATGATCACCTCGGCTTTTCGACAACGACATCCATGTTCAGTGGATTCGAAGGCGAGATCATGATGGACGAGGAAGAACCCGCAAATTCCTCCGTCAGCGTTTCGTTTCCCGTGATGGACATGATCACCGGCTGGCAGCCGCGCACCGATCACTTCATGTCGGATGATTTCTTCGGGGCCGAAGAAGGTGACATGGTCACGTTTGAATCCACGGGCATCGAAGTAACCGGCGACGATACCGGCAAGATCACCGGTGATCTTACCATGAACGGCGTGACGAAATCGGTCGTGCTGGATGCGAAGCTGAACCAGATGGGCGATCACCCGATGGAGAACAAGCCATGGGCCGGTTTCGACGCGTCAACAACGGTTCTGCGCTCCGACTACAACCTCGGTCAGTTCGCGCCTTTCGTCAGCGACGAAGTCCAGATCGACATCTCGGTCGAGGCGATGAAGGCTGAATAAGCTTTCCATCACTGCGATTGAAAACGCCGGGGTCTTGCCCCGGCGTTTTTGTTTCTGGGGGCGGGATCAGTTCTGCTGGCGTGTGGCCGTCAGGTCTATGTCGATGCGTACATCAAAGCCAAGCGTCCCGGCGTCCGTGACACTGTCGCCGACGCCGAAATCACGACGGTCAAGGGTCGTGCCACCACTCATCTCGGCGGAGAGACCGTCGACGTAAAGATCAAAGGGCAGGGTGACGGGCACCGACTGGTCCTTGATCGTCAAGGTGCCGTCGGCCACGTACAGATCCTCTTCAACGTTGATGTCAGCGGTAAAGGTCGCGGTTGGGAATTCAGCCGCGTTAAAGAAATCGGGGCCTTTCGCCTGATCGGTGACAGACCCCAAGGCTATGGAGGGGATTGAAACCGTCGTGGTCACTTCACCTGCCTCGCCGCTTTGCACTTCGGGGTCAAAGGTGATGGCGGCGGTCCAGTCTGCGAAACTGCCCTCCACCTCCGAGCCGAACTGCGTGACGGTCAGCGCGATGCTGCCGCTGTCGACCTGCCAGTCAGACGCGACCTGATCCAAGGCGGGTGCCTCGGCTGCCTGTGTGCCCCTGCCATCGCCCATCACGCCGAGGCCAAGTCCAAGGGTGATGGCCGCGACCCATGCGAGCGTCGCCGCTGCGACGGGTACCTTGCTGTGGTGCTGTGCTGGCACCGGACCCAAGGCAGGTTCACCGGGCAACATGCGGCGCAGTGTCGAATCGCGGTCGATGAAATGATGCTTGAGCGCGCCTGCCGCGTGCAGGATCAGCGCACCGATCAGCACCTTGCCCGAAATTTCGTGCAGGCTGACGAAGGCATGTTCGATGGCGGTGCTTTTCGGGATCAATGGCAGGTTCTGCCCCAGTGGCCACCAGATCGGCGCGAAACCTGAGGCGGCGGCGTGGCTGATCCAGCCAGCAAGCGGCACGATCACAAGAGCACCATAAAGCAGCCAATGGACTGTTTCGGCCAGCCAGCTTTCCGCTTTTTTGTCTGCGTTCAACAGCCCTGGCTTGGGCTGGCTCCATGCCCAGAGAATGCGGAGCAAGGCCACGAAAAACACAGTGACACCAAGTGTTTTGTGCAGCGAAAAGTACCACGCCTTGGTGGTGAGTTGCGCCTGCGTGTCATAGGGCAGGTCGTTGGCATAAAGACCAAGCGGTATCAGCGTCAGGATCAGCAGTGCCGTGAGCCAGTGAAAGAACTTGGTGACGCCGCCATAACGCAGTGCCGTGTTGGAAAAGGCCATTGGTGTGCTCCGGAAAAACAAGGGTTGGTGTCGGTTTACATTAGCTCGGCCCCGAACCAAACCTAGATATCCGCACATTATCGGTGCAGGCTTGTTCCAAAGCGTCGCACGCGCTATGCCGCGTGCAACAAAAAAACGGGGTACTTTATGAGCATTGCATTCGTTTATCCGGGCCAGGGCGCTCAAACCATCGGTATGGGGCGCGATCTGGCCGAGGCCTATCCGGCAGCGCAAGCCGTCTTTGACGAGGTTGATGACGCGCTTGGTGAAAAGCTGTCGCACCTCATCTGGGAGGGCGAGGCCGACACGTTGACGCTGACCCAGAACGCGCAGCCGGCGCTGATGGCAACGTCCATGGCGGCGATGGCGGCGCTTGCGGCGGAAGGGATCACGATCGACAAAGCGGGCTTTGTTGCGGGTCATTCGCTGGGTGAATATTCGGCCCTGTGTGCGGCCGGGACGTTTTCGCTGGCGGACACGGCGCGGCTGCTGCGCATCCGGGGCCGTGCCATGCAGGCGGCTGTTCCGGTCGGGCAGGGTGCCATGGCCGCCCTTCTGGGGCTGAGCTTTGAGCAAGCGGAACAGGTTGCCGCCGATGCGGCGCAGGGCGATGTCTGTCAGGTTGCCAACCAGAACGATCCTGCGCAAAACGTCGTCTCGGGCAGCAAAGCAGCGGTGGAGCGTGCGGTCGATCTGGCCAAGGCGGCTGGGGCCAAGCGGGCGTTGATGTTGCCGGTGTCGGCACCTTTTCACTGTGCGCTGATGGCACCTGCAGCCGAAGAAATGGCGCAGGCGCTGGCAGAGGTGAAGATGCAGACCCCCAAGGTGCCGGTCGTCGCGAATGTGATCGCCGAAGCTGTCAGTGACCCCGACCGGATCCGGCAGTTGCTGATCGATCAGGTCACGGGGCAAGTGCGCTGGTTGTCGTCCGTCGAGTGGATGGCCGCGCAAGGTGTGACCGAGATCTGGGAGATCGGTGCAGGCAAGGCGCTCAGCGGGATGGTCCGGCGGATCAACAAGGAAATCACCTGCGTCAATATCGGCACGGCAGCGGATGCTGCGGCGATGAACACGGCGTAATGCAACAGAAGGATAGATAGATGTTTGATCTGACGGGGAAAAATGCGCTGGTGACCGGCGCTTCGGGCGGGATCGGTGCTGATATTGCGCGCGCCTTGCACGCGCAAGGAGCCACTGTGGGGCTGTCCGGCACGCGGACCGAACCGCTTGAGGCGCTCAAGGCCGAACTGGGCGACCGCGCGCATGTGCTGCCCTGCAACCTGAGCGATATGGATGCTGTCGAAGCGCTGCCCAAGCAGGCCGCCGAGGCGATGGGGTCGGTCGATATTCTGGTCAATAACGCCGGTATCACGCGCGATAACCTGTTCATGCGCATGTCGGATGACGAATGGAATTCGGTGCTGAACGTGAACCTGACTGCGACCTTCAAGCTGTGCAAAGGCGTGATGCGCGGCATGATGAAGGCGCGGTGGGGCCGGATCGTGAACATCTCGAGCGTGGTGGGTGCGACGGGCAATCCCGGGCAGGCAAACTATGCCGCTTCCAAGGCAGGTATGGTCGGCATGTCCAAATCGCTGGCCTATGAGGTCGCGAGCCGTGGCATCACGGTCAATGCGGTT
>JAGXHB010000198.1 GCA_024636425.1 Roseobacter sp. | reverse complement strand
TGCTCTGCCTGCTGAGGTCTCGCAGCCGGGCATCATAGTCCTGCGTCGCGGATTGAAGGGCCAGCTGCGCCTGAGTGTATCTGTTCAGCACATCGTCGGCATCAGCCAGCGCAATCATCTTGTCGAGTGCGGGGTCGTCGGTTTGTTCAGACTCGGCGGCATCTGCCAAACGCTCGGCCTCGCGGTGTTTCTCCCTGGCATCGGACGCTTCATCCTGCGCGGCATTGGCAGATTTCGCTGCATCCACGACCGCATCGCGCGCCCGTTGAAGGTCGGACAATACCTGATCCGAAAAGGTGTTCATATCGTCAGTCATCTTCAGCCCGACGGCACCGAGCTGAGCACGCAACTGCGCCTGTTCCTCTGCCAGTTCGGCCTTGCGCTTGGGCAGGTCGATCTGGCCCGCGACGACCTGGCTTTTTAATGTAGCAAGCGACTCCAGCTTGTCAGCAATGGCAAGAACCTCCGGGTCACAGTGCAACGATGCCAACTGCGCGGCGAGATCCTTCGCGTCTTGCGCGGCATGTTCGCGCTTTGCCGCCAATTCTGTGCGCCGGGTCAACAAGGCGACGAGTTGGTCATCGCCAATATCCAGCGTTTCGGGATAATGCGCTATGGGGTCCAGCGCCGCGGCTAAATCACGGTAAGCTGCCGCCAACGGATAGGCCTGCATGAGATTGGTCAAGCGCTGCCTGCCCAACGACAGGTCGCGCTTTTGCTCGCGCAAGGCGGTCTCTTGCGCGGTTGCCTCGTCTCGGGTCTGCCGCAAGCCGCGATAGGCCGCGGCGCTGACGTCATGTTCCTTGATTTGGTGCACGATGTCGCTGTGTCGACGCTTCAGCTCTGCGAACGCAGACTTGCTGCCACCCTTGAGGTAGATCTGCCTGTTACGGGTTTCGACATCTTCCAGCACTTGCGACAGGTCACTGATGCCCGCCGCGGCCGAAAACAGCAGTTTGCCGATGTCGCCCTGACTTTTCGTGATCTCCTCTCCGCCCTTCTCGATTGTCTCGTCATCAAGGCACAGGAGCTTTCTATAGTCATCCCGACCGATCCCGCGCAGCGCAGCATCAAGCAGCATGTCCGGCACCTGCTGTCCGTTTGCATCGACCAGCGCACCGCCGCGCGCCACCCGTGTCAGGCGATGTTCGACTCCGTCGATGTCCAACACGCCGCCCACCCGCAAGTTCGGGCGCTGATGCTTGAAAGCATAGGGTTCTCGCACGGGAAAGCCGAAGAGGAGCCTCAGATACCCTTCCATCAGGGTGGATTTGCCCGCCTCGTTCCGGCCAAATATGATGTGAAAATCAGCGCCGGACGCGGGCGGCATCCCAAAGTCTATGGCCCGGTCCGTGAAATGCCCGAACGTCTCAAGCTCCAGCCGGCGAAGCCGCATCATGCCCCCTGCCCTCGCATCCGCGCGGTCATGTCGAGCACGGCATCTTCTGCCAGTTCGCGCAGCAGCCGGTCCTGCGCGCCCTCATCAGGTGCAAGTTCGCGGCGCCGGTCGGCGGGCAGCAGCGCGAGGATCTGTTCCAGCTCGGTCGTCATTGTTTCAAGAAAGCCGGGCTCTGCCGCAATTTCGGTCATCATCTGCTGAACTTCTTCCACGGCATCGCCGGATGCGGTTTCGCGTAGCGGCACAGCATCAACAGACATCTTCTCAAGCCATAGCGTGCCAATACCTTCAGCAATACTATCAGCCTCTTCGCGCCAGGCATCGGAAAGCTGTCGTATCTGCCAGGCAAGCGATGTCTGCCCCGTCAAGCGCAGCCGCAGTATCGCAGCCCCCCTGCCCGCTTGCGCGCGCAAGCTTTTCCGCAACGCGTTGCGAATATCCTCGTCGCTTTCGGCACCAGCAAGATCACAGTCGCAACTGCGAAATTCGACGACTGACGTCTCGACTTCGCTCACATCGATCTTTCCGTTCTCGATGGTCAGCAAGCTTGCCGTTTTCGGTCCCGCTTCACCAATGTCACGCCCCTGCGGCATTCCGGGCATGACAATCCATGGATTCTGACTGTGGACCTGCCGTTTGTGAACATGGCCAAGCGCCCAATAGTCGAAACCTGCTCCCGCCAGCTCGGCGACGGAACAGGGCGCATAAAGATCATGGCCCTCTGCCCCCGTGAGCGATGTGTGCATCATTGCGATATTCACAGCAGACGGTTCGGGCGAGGGGTACTTCGGCAGCAGGCTTTCGGGCGCATGGCGTTCCCGGAAACTTACTCCATGTATATAGACAGGATGATCCCCCAGTTGCACCGTCTCCCCCCGGCCATCAAAGACATGAACATTCGGCGGCAGTGCAATCTCACCCGCAATCGGGTTTTCGGCGTCGTGATTGCCCTTGATGTAGAAAACGCGCACCCCCGCCTCTGCCAGTCGTTGCATCTGGCTAACAAGGTAAGCGGCGGTCTTGGCGCTGCGTTCCTGCCCGTCATAGAGATCGCCTGCGATCAAAAACGCGCTGACATCGGTATCAATGCAGAATTGCACCATCGTCTCAAGCGCCTGCCTGCTGGCGCTGCGCACCCGAGCCGCAAGCCGGTCGTCCTTCATCGCAAGGCTCCGCAGTGGGGAGTCGAGATGCAGATCGGCAGTGTGAAGAATACGAAGGGTCACGTCTGATTGGCCTTTGGCAAAGCGTCCGGCCTTTTGTCACGTAGATCACATTGACTTGCAACTGGTGGTAAATCACCGACCCGTCTTTGATCCACCCCGCCGACGGGCTAAGACGATGAAGTCACAGCCGCAAAGGTGTCTTATGCATACTCCCGATGTTCCTCTCACCCAAGACCTTGTGCTGGTCGGTGGCGGTCATGCACATGCGCTGATCCTGCGCAAATGGGGAATGAGCCCGCTGCCGGGGGCACGACTGACTGTTATCAATCCCGGTCCTACGGCACCCTATACAGGGATGCTACCCGGCCACGTGGCAGGACATTACAGCCGCGACACGCTTGAAATCGATCTGGTACGGCTGTGCCGGTTCGCTGGTGCACGTCTGATCCTTGCCCACGCGACCGATATAGACCGCGCCGCCAAGATGGTAGCTGTCGAAGGGCGCGGGCCGGTGGCGTATGATGTCGCCTCCATCGACATCGGGATCACGGCGCAGATGAACATTCCTGGCTTTGTCGATCACGCGGTCGGTGCAAAACCACTCGATACCTATGCCCGTCGCTGGCGTGATTTTGTCGCCGCCGCAAAGGCTGGCGGCGTCACGCCCACAATCGCCGTGATCGGCGGCGGCGTTGCAGGGTGTGAACTGGCGATGGCGATGGATCATGCACTGCGCGGTGCCGGCACAACACCCACCGTCACTGTACTCGAGGCCGGGCCGGATATCTCAGGCATGGGCGATCATGCGCGGAAAAGACTGCTGAACGCGATGGCGACCGCCGGGATCATTCTGCGCACCAATGTCAAAGTGACACGCATTGCGCGCGATCATGTGGTTCTGGAGAACGGTGAGACGATAGATGCCGCCCTCACCGTGGGGGCCGCCGGCGCGTTCCCCCATCACTGGCTTGCACAGACCGACCTGCCGCTCATCGACGCGTTCATCGAGACCACGCCTGATCTGAGCATCAAGGGCGATCCTGCTGTCTTCGCCGTAGGCGACTGCGCCGCAATGCCGTTTGCGCCACGTCCGAAGGCAGGGGTTTTCGCAGTCCGCGCCGCCCCGATCCTGTACCACAACCTGCGGGCTGCGCTAACCGGAGGGACGCGAAAGACCTTCAAGCCACAGAAAGACTACCTCAAACTGATCTCGCTTGGACAGAAATCCGCGATGGGCGAAAAGTTCGGTCTGGCCTTGGCCGGACCGCTGTTGTGGCAGTGGAAGGACAGGATCGACCGCGCCTTCATGGCCAAGCTGGACGACCTGCCCCCGATGAAATCCGTCGAGATACCTGCCGAGGTTGCGACAGGTGCCCGACAGATCATGCAGGCCAAGCCCCTTTGCGGGGGATGCGGGGCCAAGGTCGGCGGCGATATTCTTATAGATGCGCTTGGCAGCCTAGCGGATCTGGATCACCTCGATGTGATCGCGGGCGCGGGCGATGATGCCGCAATCCTGAAACAACCGGGCGGCGGGTTTCAGGTCATCAGCACGGATCACCTGCGCGCTATGGTGCTGGATCCGGTCCAGATGACGCGGATCGCTGCCGTACATGCCTTGGGTGACATATGGGCGATGGGGGCGGAGCCGCAAGTTGTCCTCTCCAGCCTGATCCTGCCGCGCATGTCCCCTGCCCTTCAGGCCCGCACCCTTCGGGAAATCACTGACACGGCGGCGTCCGTATTTGCCCAAGCGGGTGCGCGTCTTGTCGGTGGGCATACGACGATGGGCGCAGAACTTACCATCGGTTTTACCGTTACCGGCACACGCCCAACGATGCCGATCACGGTAGCGGGGGCACGGGCCGGCGACATCCTTCTGCTCACCCGCCCCATTGGGTCAGGGGTGCTTATGGCGGCCCATATGGAAGGCACCGCCAAGGGTCGCGACATTGCCAAGGCGCTTGCCGTCATGGAAGAACCTCAAGCCGTGCATGCCAGTGTCTTAAAGGACGCCAATGCGATGACCGATGTTACCGGCTTTGGTCTTGCCGGTCATATTCAGGCGATCTGCGCCGCCTCGGGTTTGCGCGCAGAAATCACGGTGGCTGATGTTCCCATCTATGATGGAGCGCGTGCTTTATCTGACAGCGGTGTGGCTTCGTCACTGTTTGCCGCCAACCGTGCGAATGCGCCAACCGAAGGCATCGGGGATCCGCTCCTGCACGACCCGCAAACGGCTGGTGGATTACTTGCAGCGCTTCGCCCCGAAGCGGCAAAAGACGCAATCCGTCAGCTTGAAAAAGCCGGATTGCACGGCTGGATCATCGGCAAGCTTGGCGCAGGGCATGGTCCGATCCGGGTCAGCTAAGGCTATCTGCAAGGTCACGCGCGGCTGCGGCGAGCGTTGAATCGTCCAGATCATCAAGCGACAGCACCCGAAGCGCCATGTCCGTTCGCGCCATGGATTTGGCGTAGCGCGGATCGTAATGTGCCGTCACGAGATCTCGCGCCAGATCATGCCAGCTGCCTGCGTCTGCCAACGCGTGCCAGTGCGCAATCGTTTCGCCGGAATGGTAGCCGCGCAACTGGTCGATCTGATTTTGCAGACGCGCCTTATCTTCAGTGAGATCGCGGTAGGCCGAGATCAGAAAGCGCGCACGCGAATCCGTCGGTGCCGTGATCTCGATCCGGGGGGCGGCGCACATGCTGCGCCAGATCGCCGTGGGGATGACCCGCGCACCAACCTTGCTGCTTTCCGCTTCGATCCATGTGGTCCGGGCAGGGTCTAGCGTATCAAGCGCTGCAGCTAGTCGGGATTCGAACATTTTTTGCGACGGTTGGCCATCTGAGCGTGCGCCGAAAAGCGACCCGCGATGATTGGCCAACCCTTCAAGGTCGATCACCTGAGCTCCTGCCTTTTCCAGATGATGCAGCAACCGCGTCTTTGCCGTCCCCGTCCCCCCTTCAATCAGCGTGATGCGATGCGGCAAGGGTGTGTCGTACAAAGCACTCACGACCAGACGCCGATAGCTGCGGTATCCTCCGTCCAGCAACTGTACACGCCACCCTACCTGATCCAGAATGGTCGCAAACGATCCCGACCGCTGCCCGCCACGCCAGCAATACACCAAGGGCTGCCAGTCACCCATCTTGTCGGCAAGTGGCCCGTTAAGATGAGCGGCCGCGTTCTGCGACACCAAAGCGGCCCCTATCTTGCGTGCGGTAAAGCTGCTTTCCTGCTTGTAGATTGTCCCGACCCGCGCGCGTTCCGCGTCTGACAGAACCGGCAGATTGATCGCACCCGGAATGTGGTCTTCTGCGAACTCGGACGGGGAACGCACATCAATGATTGTATCGGCAGGGTTCGAACCGATTTCGGACAATGCGTTGAGTCTGAGGGTTTTCATTTGGCGCTTTCGGGCATGAGGTGCCTTTCTTCTAGCCTCTCACACCTAAGCGTCCAGCATCAAGACGGGATCCACCGACCGAACCATCGCATCGCTGTTCCTGATCAGGACATATTCCAGCGATAGTTAACCCTTCGCGATCGTCCAGTCAGCGCGTTCGTCAGGACCGCCGCAAAGATCCAAGCAAGCTCGGCCACGTCCTCGACCATGATGAATTCCTTGTCGACCGTGCCGCCAAGCATCACCTCGTTTGCAATGCAACGATACTGGCGATCCCGGGAGGACTCGAACCCCCAACATCCTGATTAGAAGTCAGGTGCTCTATCCAGTTGAGCTACGGGACCGCTCTGTCAGCTGTCTTAGCGATTTCGGGGTGAATGATCAAAGCTAAATATCGTCAAAGGATCCAGGTTGCAGGTCTTCCCAAAATACCTTGATCGCAGTGGTGTTCAGCGCCGACATCCAGCCATGCCGTTCGAAATCGGCCCGCGCGCTGGCACTATCGATCGTGGACATGAACAAGCGCTTGTCTGCATCCCGTTGCGTCGGGGTTCGCGCACCAGCCAGGTCGCGGATACGTTCCAGCAGCCTGGCGCGCGGAGTTGACGGTTTCGCCGCTGCAGCCTGCGGTTTGAAATCATCACGTAAGGCGGCTGTCAGATAGCCGACGGGGTTTTGCACACCACCCTGCCCCGCCACATATTGCAGTTTATCACCGACATGGTCTTCGCCATGCTCCGCGATCCATTGACGTGCCAGACGGTCACTGACACCAAGCGCCTGCAACCGCGAGTATATGTCTGACTTGCGCACCCCTGCCCCGTCATCGAGGTCAAGTATCGCAAGCTGCGGGTTTTCCGCGATCTTGAATCTGATGTCCGTGACTGCGCGGCCCCGTTTGCGAATCTCCGGGGTGATGACGATGTTCGACGTCTTGTTCACCTCGGCGACTGCGGGCTTGATGATCTTTGCATTCAACTGTTTGTAGACCGCGTAATAGACGCTGTCCTCGACCCCCATCAGACGCCGGAACAGATCAAGCGACCACCAGCCTGTGCTGCCGGTACGAACAAATCGATAGCAGTTCTCATAAAGCGCCAGCGCATGGCCGGACGTAAACCGCCGTTGAATGTTCAGGTTGATCAGCGCGAACACCTTCGGATCGTTCAGCTTGGACGCCAACGCGGGCGAATAGGCGTATTCGCAAACGCCCCCCTTTAGCCGTGCGTAGCTTAAAAGGCTGGAAACGCCCCATTCCTGTTGGCCCTTTTCGTCCAGCATATCCCATTCAGCGACGGTTTCGGCCAGACCGCGCAAGGATTGCTTGAGCGTATCCATATCGTTGGAATTGTACCCGATCATCAGGCACAGAGTGCGCGCGTCAATCATATGTACTTGCTGGCTGGTCAGGGT
>JAGXHB010000197.1 GCA_024636425.1 Roseobacter sp. | reverse complement strand
CATCGTTGGTTTCCGCCGCAAAGCCGATCACCAGCGGCGGGCGCCCTTCGACCATATTGCTTACCGCCTTCAGGATGTCGGGATTCTCTGCAAAATCGAGCGTCGGCAACCCGTCCTTCGATTTCTTGAGCTTCCGGTCACCGGCGTTTTTCACGCGCCAGTCCGCCACTGCGGCTGCAAAAACTCCCGCATCCACGGGCAGCGCCGCTTCCACCGCCTGCTGCAACTCGAGCGCAGTTTCGATCCGCACCACCTCGACCCCTTCAGGCGGCGGGACATCGGCGGGTCCGGTCACAAAGACTACCTCGGCCCCAAAGGCGGCCAGGGCACGGGCAATCGCGGTGCCCTGCGCCCCCGACGACCGGTTCGCAATATAGCGCACGGGATCAATAGGTTCATGCGTGGGGCCTGAGGTCACCAGAATACGCCGCCCCTTCAAGGGCCCGTCAGACACCTGCGCCTCGATCGCGGCTACAATCTCAAGCGGCTCCGACATGCGACCGGGCCCGTACTCACCGCAGGCCATGCCGCCCTCGTTCGGACCAACCACAGCGATTCCGTCGCTGCGCAATGTCGCAAGGTTGCGTTGCGTGGCCGCATGATTCCACATCCGCACATTCATTGCGGGAACGATCATCACCGGCGTGTCCGTCGCCAATAGTAGAGTCGACGCCAGATCGTTCGCCAGACCGCCAGCCATCTTGGCCATCAGGTCCGCCGTCGCCGGTGCAACAACGACCAGATCGGCAACGCGACTCAGCTGGATGTGCCCCATTTCGGCCTCGTCCCCGAGATCGAACAGATCACGATACACCTTGCACCCTGCCAGCCCCGACACGGACAACGGCGTTACGAATTCCTCGCCAGCGCGGGTCAGGACGGGAGTCACGGTGGCACCGCGTTCGCGCAAACGGCGGATCAGGTCCAGCGACTTGAACGCCGCGATCCCGCCGCCGATGATGAGAAGAATATGTTTGCCTGCCAGCATGATCCGCCCTTCCTTGCCCTGTCGGCTGCGACCATAGGACGATCAGCGCAGGTCTTCCAGCACACAAAAAACGCTGCCGGCGGTTACCGGCAGCGTCGTGCAGAAAAACCCTCTGCGCGATCCTTACATCAGGAAGTGCCGCACCTCTTCGGATTGCGTTTCCAGCGTCTTGCGCATCTTGCTGAAGGCAGCGGCTTCCAACTGGCGCACGCGCTCTTTCGACAGCTTCAGCTCTTCTCCGAGGCTTTCGAGCGTCCGGGGCTGATCGCGCAGCTTACGCTCGCGCACGATGAAACGCTCGCGTTCGTTCAATGCCTGCATGGCACCCAGCAGCCAGTTGCGCAGGGTCACGATGTCATGCGATTCCTCTACCCGCTCGGCGGCCTGCGCACTGTCATCAACAAGCGCGTCGATCCACTCGCGGCCTTCGTCCTCGGACGACTGCGTTGCATTGAGCGAGTAGTCCGAACCGGAAAGACGGCCCTCCATCATCTCCACATCATGCATCGGCACACCAATCTCGGTCGAGATCATCTGACGAAGCTGGTGCTTGTCCAGCGTCTCGCCTGCGGCCTGTGCTTCCCGCTCAAGCCGGGCCTGTACGCGGCGCATGTTGAAAAACAGCGACTTTTGCGACGACGTCGAACCTGTACGCACCATGGACCAGTTCCGCATCACATGATCCTGAATGCTCGCCTTAATCCACCAGACCGCGTAGGTGGAAAACCGCACGCCACGATCAGGGTCGAACTTGTCGGCAGCTTTCATCAGGCCAAGGCCCGCTTCCTGGATCAAATCGTTCATCGGCGCGCCATAGCGCTTGAACTTGCCCGCCATCGAAATGGCAAGCCGCATATAGGCCGTGATCAACCTGTGCAGCGCTTCCTCGTCACGTTCGTCGCGCCAGGCATAAGCGAGCTTCAGTTCGGTATCGGCATCCAGAAGTTCCGCCTTCATGGCGGTACGTGTTAGTGAAAATTCGCGCGATTGTGTCAATGACATGGTAATCACCCCCTGATGATAGGACGCATTGTGTTGCATCTTTCATTGTGAACCCCTTGTGGTCTGAAATAGTTCATATTTTTTTGCAAAAACGGTTGGTTTTTTTCAAATCAGGCTATCAGGTCCGCGTAGGGCTCAATAAAGCTTAACTTTATCAAAAAGTTGATCGCAACCCCCGAATTTTGCATGCTATTGCATGCAAAACACTTTGACATCGAAGCCTTCGGGCTAGATGTTGACGGCCCGACGCACAGTGGGCATCCGAGGGAGCTTGATCTTATGACAGTTTGGCATTGGGTCCGTCACGGCCCCACCCATGAGAAAACGCTGGTCGGCTGGCGGGATGTCCCTGCCGATCTGTCGGACAAGGACCAGATCAAACGGGTTAACGGCCATCTGCCGGATGATGCCTTGCTGGTGTCTTCCGACCTGATCCGCGCCATCACCACCGCCGATGTCCTGTCCCGAAATCAGCGGCAGCGCCTGCCCCACGAACCGGACTTCCGTGAACTTCACTTCGGGTTGTGGGACGGCATGCATGCCAAGGATGTATCTATACTGCATCCCGAGCTCAGTATGGCGTACTGGACAACGCCGGGCGATGTGACCCCCCCGGAGGGCGAAAGCTGGAACACGGCTGCCGCCCGCATCAACGCGGCCGTTGACCGGCTGAACGCGGCGCATCCCGATGCACATATCATCGCGGTGGCGCATTTCGGTGTGATTCTGACGCAGGTCCAGCGTGCTTTGGGGGTCGATCCGAAATCCGCGCTGGCGCACAAGATCGACAATCTCTCCACCACGCAGATCAGCGTCGACATGAACACGTGGGAGCTTGTCAGGATCAACCACTGCCCATGAGGGATGCCAGTTTACGCAGAACGCCTCCGAAATTCATTGCGCGGACCGCACCCCCTGCGTAAATCTGCCGCATGACATATGACCTTTATATTGGCGACAGAACCTTCTCAAGCTGGTCGCTGCGCGGCTGGCTGATGCTGGAGAAATTCGGCTTGCCTTACAGATCCCACATGGTGGGGCTTTATGCGCAGACCATGGCACAAGAGATGGGACCGCTTGCGCCTGCGATCCTTGTGCCAGCCCTCAGGCTGCCGGACGGAGAGGTCATTGGTGAAACGCTCGCAATGGCGGAAACGCTCGCTGAACGACACCCCGACATCGCCCTGTGGCCAAAAGACGCGACACAGCGGAGCCGGGCCCGATGGCTTTGCGCCGCGATGACGTCAGGCTTTCCAGCGTTGCGCAACGAATGTCCGATGCAGCTTCAGCACGTGAATAAGGGGTTCACCGTTTCAGACGCACTCCGCGCTGACATCGCGCGGTTAGAACAGCTGTGGGATCACGCACGCCAGTCGTCAGATCACTCCGGCCCGTGGCTTTTCGGTCAGTACAGTCTTGCCGATGTGTTTTACGCGCCTGTCTGCGCCAGAGTGGTCGGATATGATCTGCCGGTCTCTGATGCAGCACGCCGATATTGCCATGAAACCCTCTCCGACCCGGCATTCCGCGCCTGGCGGGCAGAGGGGTTGAAAACAGTCTACAACCCCTTCCCTTACGACATGGGCTGCGAGATCCAGGACTGGCCGTTTGACTGACACCCCTGCTTCATTTCGCAAAATAAACTCAAATCCGACCGTCACCACAAACATTAACGCTTCTTAAACATCCCACATCTAGGCATTAACCATAACTGTCACCAAAGGCTTGCTATGGTTTCCCGCGCCTATACCGTCGCCTTCCAAGGCGTCGAAGCCCGCATCGTCGAGGTGCAATGTGCTGTCGCCGCAGGGTTGCCGGCGTTTTCCATCGTGGGTCTGCCCGACAAGGCAGTGTCGGAGGCGCGCGACCGGGTGCGCGCAGCTCTCACGTCCATGGCGATCGCACTGCCCAGCAAACGCATCACCATCAACCTCAGCCCTGCGGATCTGCCCAAGGAAGGCAGCCATTTCGATCTTCCCATCGCTTTGGCACTGCTGGCGGCGATCGGTATTCTGCCCGATGACGTGATCCAGTCTGTTGTCGCATTGGGGGAGCTGTCTCTTGACGGCACGCTTGTTCCGGTGATCGGCGCCCTGCCCGCCGCCATGGCTGCGGCTGAACACAATCGCGGGCTGCTGTGTCCTGCGGCCTCGGGTGCCGAAGCGGCATGGGTCGGCGGCACGCAGGTCATCGCTGCAGCATCCTTGGGCGACGTCGTGCGCCATTATACCGGGCAAGCTCCCCTCGCCCCTTCCACCCCCGGAGAGGTGGCAGAGCCGGACCAAAGAAAGGATCTGCGTGATGTGAAAGGGCAGGAACGCGCCAAGCGGGCACTGGAAATCGCAGCCGCGGGCCGGCATCACCTGATGTTCGTGGGCACGCCGGGGTCTGGTAAATCCATGCTTGCCGCACGGCTACCGTCGATCCTGCCGCCCCTCACCCCGCGCGAAGCGCTTAGCACGTCGATGATCCATTCCTTGGCGGGCCTGCTGGACGAGGGTGGGATTTCACGCACGCGACCCTTTCGCGAACCGCATCACACGGCGTCGATGGCGGCGATCATCGGCGGCGGGCGGCAGGCCAAACCGGGCGAGGTCAGTCTGGCGCATAACGGTGTTCTGTTCATGGATGAATTTCCCGAATTTCCGCGCATGGTTCTGGAAACGCTGCGCCAACCGATCGAGACCGGCGAGGTGATGATCGCCCGCGCCAATGCCCATGTGAAATATCCGTGCAAATTCATGCTGGTCGCGGCGGCGAACCCCTGCAAATGTGGCCATCTGAGCGATCCGGCGCGCGCGTGCAGCAAGGCCCCCAACTGCGGCGAAGACTACATGGGGCGTATATCCGGCCCCTTGATGGACAGATTCGACCTGCGGGTCGATGTGCCCCCTGTGGCTTTCACCGACCTTGATCTGCCCAGCAGCGGCGAAGGGTCAGCAGCAGTGGCGGCCCGTGTCGCACAGGCCCGTGCCGCCCAGGAAGCGCGCTATGCCAGCCATGCCGCAATCGACCTCAATGCCGACGCGGAAGGGGATGTTCTGGAAGCCATCGCAACCCCTGACACGGAAGCGCGCGATCTTCTTTTGCGCGCGGCAGAGCGGTTTCACCTGTCGGCGCGGGGGTACCATCGCGTGTTGCGGGTAGCCCGCACCATTGCTGATCTGGATGGTGTTGAAACGGTGCAAAAGCCGCATCTGGCCGAAGCGCTCAGCTTTCGCCTGCCGTCGATGGCACCGCTTTGATCCAGTCGGCAAGGGAGTCGAGGGTCCGGCGCGCCTCTGGCAGGATATTGTGAAAGATCGGCCAGACATGCGGCAGGTCATGCTCTTCAAGAAAGGTCACCTGCACGGCCTGATCTTGCAGCAGATCCCGCATGCGCCGCGCGTCATCGCGCAAAATTTCTGTATCCCCCACGCAAAGCCACACCGGCGGTGCGCCGCGATATTGCGCTCGCAGCGGATTGACGCGGGGGTCAGTGCTGTCAGAACCATCCAGATACATCTGCACCAGTTCATCCGCACGGGCGGCCGGCAATACGGCTTCGCGCCGGGCGTTTGCAACGAAGCTTGCGCCCTCATGCGCGAAATCTGCAAAAGGCGATAGGCCAAACGCGCCACGCGGCAGGGGCCAGCCCTTGGCGATGATCTGGCCCAGCAGGTTGAACATCAGCGTCCCACCCGCGCTGTCGCCTCCGATAAAGACATGCGCGGGATCAACACCTGACGCGATCAACGCCAGATAGGCCTGTTCGACATCGTCAATTGCGGCGGGACAGGGATTCTCGGGCGCAAGCCTGTAGCGCGGCAGCACAACCCGCGCACCCACGCGTCTGGCTAGCTCTGCCAGCATCGGCGCGTGCGTT
>JAGXHB010000031.1 GCA_024636425.1 Roseobacter sp. | reverse complement strand
TGCATCTGTCTGGTGGTCAAAAACTAGCGCCTATTTCTTGCGCAGATACGCATAGGAGGCATAGCCTTCGACCTGACCCGAGGTGGCCAGAGTGACATTGCACCAGCGCGTCGCTCCGGTTGACACGCACTCCCTGACCTGAACTTCGGTCCCGTTGGGCATTCCCAGAACTTCGTTAAAGCCGGTGCCCGGTCCTGAGCGCAGCTTGAGCATGTCACCTTCGCCGACCCCGAACACCTCGTAGCGCCCCGGCGACACACCCGCCGAAGGTGCGCCCACGCAGGCCGAAAGGGTCACGCTGGCAACCAAGATCATCCAATTCCGTCGTTGCATCGCTGCCCCCTTGCTGCGCTTCTCAAGCGTCCTTTTGGCAGCGCAACACACCAAAGGAAACCTTCATTAAATCGCGGTGAGCATAAAAATGGACAATCACACGGTGGATGGCGCGCGACGCGCTACAAACTGACGCCCGATCATATTCGTTGGCCGTTTTACGCCACAGACATCAATCTGGAATCGCATGCAACCAAATACTATCTGCCTACGGTTGTTTACACCTCATCCGCGAAATGCTTCATCGTCAGGCGGATGGCGTTGGGGGCGGCTTGGCCCAGACCGCAGATGGAGGTGTCGATCATCGCTTGTGACAACTCCTCAAGCAGGGGTTGGTCCCATGTCGGCTGGTCCATCAGCTTGACCGCCTTTTCGCAACCCACCCGGCAGGGGGTGCATTGTCCACAGCTTTCGCTTTCAAAGAACCGCAGCATGTTGAGCGCTGCGGCCTTGGCGCTGTCCTGGTCCGACAGGATGACGACGGCCGCCGACCCGATAAAACTGCCATGTTCCTGCAGGACGTCGAAATCCATCACGACGTCACCCATGGAGGCGGGCAGCAGTCCGGACGAAGGGCCCCCCGGCTGGTAGGCTTTGAACAGATGCCCTTCGGCCATGCCGCCCGCAGCCGCGATGATGTCGGTGACCGTCGATCCGGCAGGCAGCAGATACATGCCGGGTTTCGCCACACGCCCCGAGACCGAGAAGCTGCGTTGCCCCTTGCGACCGTTTTTTTCAACGGTGTTCAGGATTTCCGGCCCCTCGCGGCAAACGCGTGCGATCCAGTGCAGGGTTTCCACGTTATGCACCAGCGTCGGGCGGCCAAACACGCCGACCTGCGCCACATAGGGCGGACGGTGGCGCGGCATCCCGCGCTTGCCTTCGATGCTTTCGATCATCGCTGATTCCTCGCCGCAGATATAGGCACCCGCACCGCGCCGCAGATCGATATAGCCAGGCGCGACCAGCCCTGCGTCCTCGAGCGCTGCAATCTCGGTGCGCAAAAGCGCCAGCACCTGAGGATATTCGTCGCGCATATACAGGAACACTTTTTCCGCCTCGACCGCCCAAGCGGCGATCAGCATCCCCTCAAGGAAAAGATGCGGCACACGCTCAAGATACCAGCGGTCCTTGAAGGTGCCGGGTTCGCCCTCGTCGCCATTGACGGCCATGTAACGCGGGCCTGCGTTGCCGCGCACGAAGCCCCATTTCTTGCCCGACGGGAAACCGGCACCGCCCAGACCCCGCACGCCGGCCTGTAGCAGAGAGCCCTGCACCTGCTCCCAATCTCCGCCCGTACGCAGTTTGCGCAGCGTGTCATAGCCGCCCTGTGCAGCATAAGCGGCATAGCCTTCATAGTCTGGCACCTGCACGTGGGTCGCATCGGCGGCGATGGCCGCTTTCACCTTGTCCAGTGTGGCGTGATCGACAAAGGCATGCCCAAGCTCCAGCGCGGGCGCGGTGTCGCACCGGCCCATGCAGGGCGCACGCACAACGCGCACTTCGGTCTGGTCAAGCCCGTCTTCCAGTGCCGTCTTCAACTGCTGTGCGCCTGCCAGTTCGCAAGACAACGAATCGCAGATGCGGATGGTCAGCGCGGGCGGCGGCGTCTCGCCTTCCTTGACCACGTCGAAATGGGCATAAAACGTCGCGACCTCATAGACTTCAGCCATGCTCAGGCGCAGTTCCTCGGCCAGTGCGCGCAGATGCGCGGCCGACAGATGGCCGTATTCGTCCTGTATCAGATGCAGATGTTCGATCAGCAGATCGGCGCGGCGCGGCTTGTCGCCCAGAAGTGCCCGCACCTCGTCCCAGGCCTGATCGTGCAACTGGCGGCCCTTGGTATGGGTACGCCCCTTGCCTTTGCCGGATTTCCAGACGCCTTTTTCGGGGCTTTTGCCGTTTGCCTTGTTCTGATTGTCCAACGCCATGGTTCGCCTCTCGTTCACATATCGGGCACATATCGGGCAAACCCTACCAAGGGCACTGGCGTTCTCACATTCGAAAAGCGACATCTCACCATCACTTTACGCGGCCCTGCGGCAGCTTGCGTCCTTTTTCGCGCCGTATTTAGCCTATAAGAAACATATGACCCTGACGGAGCCTGCAAGATGATCTGGT
Source organism: Roseobacter sp. (assembly GCA_024636425.1). Taxonomy (GTDB): domain Bacteria; phylum Pseudomonadota; class Alphaproteobacteria; order Rhodobacterales; family Rhodobacteraceae; genus Sulfitobacter. Next base: position 7,631 of record JAGXHB010000031.1, on the reverse strand, counting down.
ACGCAATCGCCAGCCTGACCCCTGCCCTGCTGCTGGCGCTGGCCTGCACGCTTGGCGGCGCGTGGCCGCTGCTGGCGCTTATGTCGATCACGGTGATGGTGTTTTTCCTCGACCGGATAACCCGCCTGATGCCCGAACGCGATGCGACGGGCAGAATGCTCAGCCTGATGCTGGCGGTGGTGCATTTCGTGCTGCTGCCGCTTGGCGTATGGGCGCTGGCGCGCAATGACGCGCTTGAGCTGGCCGACAAGCTGATGATCTATCTGGGGCTGGGGCTGTTTTTCGGGCAGATCTCGAACTCCAACGCGCATGAGCTGATCCACGCGAGCACCCGCTGGCCCCGCCGGATCGGCACGGCGATCTATTGCACGCTGCTGCATGGCCACCACGTCTCGGCGCATCTGCGGGTGCATCACATTCACGCCGCCACCGATGCCGACCCCAATTCCGCCCGCCTTGGCGAAGGGTTCTATGCTTATGTCCTGCGTGCGCTGCGGGGTGAATTCATTGCAGGCTGGCGCGCAGACACGGCGCAGCGCGCCCGCGCCGGAAAGCGGTCAGCGCTGACGCATCCCTATCTGGCCTATGTCGGCGGGGCGCTGTTGGCGCTTGTCGCAGCCTTTGCTCTTGCCGGATGGGGCGGCGTCGCGGTGCATGTGGCCATCGCGTTCTATGCCCAGTTGCAACTGCTGCTGTCGGATTACGTTCAGCATTACGGGTTGCGGCGCGCACTGCGCGAAGACGGTCGCCCCGAACCCGTTGGCCCGCATCACAGCTGGAACGCCCCTGCGTGGTATTCTTCTGCGATGATGCTGAATGCACCGCGCCATTCGGATCACCACATGCGCCCGGGCCGGGCCTTTCCGGCGCTGACCCTCACGCCGGACACGATGCCGGTCCTGCCCCGGTCCCTGCCTGTCATGGCGGTACTTGCCCTGATCCCGCCCGTCTGGCGGCGCGTCATGGACCGTCGTGTGGCCCGCTGGCAGAAAGCCGCCTGATGCCCCGCGATGGACGCTGGAACAGGCCCCTGCTTTCTGGCAGGTTCAGCGGTATGAAAATGATCGCAGCCCTTGCCCTCTTCGCCCTTGCCGCGCCGCTGTCGGCACAATCCACCATGTCCGCGCAGGAGTTTGATGACTACACCCGCGGCAAGACGCTGTTTTATCAAAGCGGTGGCCAGACCTACGGGGCCGAGCGCTATCTGTCCGATCGGCGGGTGGAATGGTCATTCCTTGATGGGGAATGCAAGACCGGCCAATGGTACGAGGATGACGGACAGATCTGCTTTACCTACGATGACCGCCCCGACCCGCAATGCTGGACATTCGAGCAAGGCAGCGGCGGTCTGATCGCGCGGTTTGAGAACGATCCCGGCACGACCGAACTTTACGAGGCGCAAGACAGCGACGAAGAAATGCTGTGCCTTGGCCCCAAGGTCGGGGTCTAGAACAAGCTGCCTTGTTCGGGCGGTTTCTTGGCCGTCTTGCGTGGCGCAGACTTGCCGCCGATCTGCAAGCAACCATCTGCGAATTGTATCTCCAGCGACGTTGCATTTTCGGCGGCTTGCTTGGTCATCACGACCCGGTCTTCGCTCCACACGATTGCAAAACCACGTTTCAGAATGGCATCGTGGTTGAACGACTTGCGCAACCGCTCCAGATCATCGACGCGCCGCCGCCAGCCCTCGACCTGACGCTGGCCTGCCTGTGAAAGACGGCGCACCAGCGTTTCGAAAGCAGCGGTTTTCCGGATTTGCTCCTGCCGCAGCACAGCGGGCCGGAACCGTGCCGCGCGGGCATCCAGCGCAGCTTTCTTCGTCGCGACGGCACGTGCCAGTGCGGGGTCAAGCCGCGCCGACAACGCCTGAAGCCGCCGCCGCTCTGAGGCCAGCGCAGTGTGCAGCATCCGGGGCCGCAGCGCCCCCGACATATCCGCCAGATGCACCTTGCGGGTTTGAACGCCCTTGGTCAGCGCCGGCCCCAGCCGGCCCGACAGGTAGTCTAACCGCTGACGGGGTCCGTCAAGCAGCGTATCGGGACGCGGCAAGGCGCGGGCCATATCGCGCAACCGCTGGTCGCGCCGCGCCAACCCCTGGCTCAGCGCGTGGGTCATCCGCGCCTCCTGCCCGTCAAGCCACGCCACCAGCTCGTGACGCACCGGCACCGCAAGCTCCGCAGCCGCCGTGGGCGTCGGCGCGCGCCTGTCCGATACGTAGTCGATCAACGTCGTGTCTGTTTCGTGGCCAACCGCCGAAATCAGCGGGATGTCCGACGCCGCAGCAGCGCGTGCGACGATCTCTTCGTTGAACCCCCACAGATCCTCGACCGATCCACCGCCACGGGCCACGATCAAAAGATCGGGTCGGGGCAACGCGCCGCCGGGCGTGAGCCGGTTGAACCCTTCGATCGCCCGCGCGACCTCGGGTGCGCATTTGGCACCCTGCACCGCGACCGGCCAGATCAGCACCTTGCGCGGAAAACGGTCGCGCAAGCGGTGCAGAATATCGCGGATCACCGCCCCCGAAGGCGATGTCACGACGCCGATCACATCCGGCAGATAGGGCAGCGGGCGCTTGCGCTCGGCGGCAAAAAGCCCTTCGGCCTGCAACGCCGCCTTGCGCTTTTCCAGCAGGGCCATCAGCGCGCCCATGCCCGCTGGTTTGATGTCTTCGATGATGATCTGGTATTTCGACTGGCCGCCAAATGTGGTGATGCGGCCTGTGGCAATCACCTCCATCCCTTCCTCGGGCTTGGTTTCAAGCCGCGCGGCCACGCCTTTCCAGACCACGCCGGAGATAACGGAACTGTCATCCTTGAGGTCCAGATAGATGTGACCCGACCGCGGACGGCTGACTCTGCCAACCTCGGCCCTGATCCGCACATGGCCAAATTCGCCCTCGATCACCCGCTTGATCGCGCCCGAAAGCTCGGTCACGGTGAATTCGGGGCTGTTCTGCCCTTCCATCGGGTCGTCGATCAGGTCCATGCGGGGCTCCTCGTATGGGTCTTGGGTGCGTCTTGTGTCTGGCGTTGACCCAGCTTAGAACGCCCAGCAACCAAGGCCAAGGGAGTGCGACCATGAACATCCTCATTCTGGGCAGCGGCGGGCGCGAGCACAGCCTTGCCTGGGCCGTTTTGCAAAACCCCAAATGCGACAAGCTGATCGTGGCACCGGGCAACGCCGGCATCGCCATGATTGCCGATTGCGCAACACTCGACATCAATGACGGGGGCGCGGTTGTGTCCTTTGCAGATGAAAACAACATTGATTTCGTCATCATCGGCCCCGAGGCACCGCTGGCCGCCGGCGTCGCGGATGATCTGCGCGCGGCAGGTGTGCTGGTCTTCGGCCCGTCCAAGGCCGCCGCAGCCCTTGAAGCGTCCAAAGCATTTACCAAGGAAATTTGCGCCGCGGCGAACGCGCCCACCGCCGCTTACGGGCATTTCACCGATGCCGCATCAGCGCGGGCCTATCTGGCGGATCACCCCGCCCCCATCGTGATCAAGGCGGACGGTCTGGCCGCCGGCAAAGGCGTGATCATCGCCCTGACCGACGCCGAAGCCCTTGAGGCCGTGGACACGATGTTCGACGGCAGCTTCGGGGCCGCTGGCGAAGAAGTCGTGATCGAAGAATTCATGGACGGAGAAGAAGCGTCGTTTTTTGTGCTGTGTGACGGAGAAAACGTGCTGCCCATCGGCACAGCACAGGACCACAAGCGCGTGGGCGACGGCGATACCGGCCCCAATACCGGCGGCATGGGGGCCTATTCGCCAGCCCCGGTGCTGACCGACGCCATCGCAGAACGCGCCCTGGACGACATCATCCGCCCCTGCATGGCCGAAATGGCGCGGCGCGGGACGCCGTATCAGGGCGTGCTTTATGCCGGACTTATGATCAAGGACGGTGCGCCGCGGCTGGTGGAATATAATGCCCGCTTCGGCGATCCGGAGTGTCAGGTGTTGATGATGCGGCTGGGGGCGCAGGCCTTCGATCTGATCCATGCCGCCGCCGAGCAGCGGCTTGCCGAGATGAAGGTGAACTGGGCCGAAGATCACGCAATCACCGTTGTCATGGCCGCGAACGGCTATCCCGGCGACTACGCGAAAGGCAGCGTCATCAAGGGTCTAGAAGACCTGCCCGAAGACAGCCGCAACATGGTGTTCCATGCGGGCACGGCCCGCGCGGACGGGACATTCGTTTCAGCAGGCGGACGGGTTCTGAATGTAACCGCACGCGGCGACACGCTGGCCGAGGCGCAGGCGCGCGCCTATGAGATGGTGGAAGCGATCGACTGGCCGGGCGGTTTTTTCCGGCGCGACATCGGCTGGCGGGCGCTTGGCTAGGCTGGACGTGTCGTCGAGAGCGCGGACCGGGGGCTCGCCCCCGGCCCCCCAGGATTTTAGTCCATTTGGAATATGTCAGAGAGGATGCAGCTCGCAGGCTTGGGCTTTGGCGACAGTCGCGGGGGTGAACGGCGCAGGATAGCTTTTGGCGATCAGGCGACCGTCTTTGAGAGAGATCCCAAGCATCGGGGCATCCCCGTCCTGTCGCCACGGCATCTGCGCCAGCAGAATCTCGGGGTCGCCAGCGCAATTCCGCAGTCCCCCGGCAATATCGCGGTCCCCAATCCGGTGGTTGGTCACGCCAGAGGTTTCGGCCAGGGGGGTCAGCGTTTCGCCGTCAAAGGTCAGCAGCACCAGCCGCCCGACCAGATGAGGTGTCACGACCATTGCGATCTCGGCGCGACCGTCGCCGGTGAAATCGGCAGCCCCTACCGGGGCCAGCCAGCGGTTCCGGTGCCCGATGTGATCGGTCCGGGCAAGCCGCCCCTCGGACCCATAAACAACCAGCCGCGCGCCGAGGGTCTGGCTGCTTTCCACCACGATCACCTCCGCGAGGCCATCGCCGTCAAGGTCGGCCAAACGGGGTGCCGTGTCTTCAAAAACGAGATCGTCGGGCAGGATAAAGCGGCGTGTCGTGCCGTTCTCCAGCGTCAATTCCAGCGTTCCCCACTCGATCGCGTCTCCGAGCACGCCATGGTCGTAGCGCGTGGTCGGGTCGGCATAGCGCGCCTCGAGGATCGTTTCGGCACGGGCAGATCCGGGCAGGATCAAAGCTGCAAGCAGCAGTGCCGCCAGACGCTGCCCGGTGCCGGTCATCAGATCTGTTTTTCAGGCATCTGGACGCGCAAACCGTCAAGCGCATCCGTCACCTTGATCTGGCAGGTCAGTCGCGAGCGTTCCGCATCGGGTTCGAACGCGAAGTCGAGCATGTCTTCTTCCATGTCTTCCTTGGCGGGCATCTTGTCGATCCACGCGGGATCCACATAGACATGGCAGGTCGAGCAGGCGCAGGCCCCGCCGCAATCCGCTTCGATCCCCGGAATGTTGTTATCGCGGGCCCCTTCCATCACGGTCAGGCCATTTGCCACATCGACCACATGTTCGGTGCCGTTGTGTTCTACGTAGGTGATTTTGGCCATGCTGAGCCCTTTCCTTATGTAACTGTCGGCCCCTGTTTAGCCACGGTCATCCGGGTTCGCCAGTCCTGAATGTGATGCCCGATTTGAAAACCCGTTGCCCTGCGTGTCTATCGAAATATAGAGGCGCGTCCGCTATGCGCTAGGCAGGTCGCCGAAAAACCGATAGCGTCGCTCAAAACACTCCAAGACCAAGGCCCGTAGTGCAGTATTCTTCACGATTTGACATGATCCGCCTTCCCGCAACGCTGCTGGTTGTTGCAGCATTCGCGGCCTGCGATATGCCCGCGTCGGACAGGCCGGAACCCGGTGTGCGCGAGGCGACGACCCAAGGCCCCGCAGATGCGCCGCCCGGATCGTGCTGGGGCCGCACCGTCTCGCCAGCCGTGATTGAAACTGTGACGGAGCAGGTTCAGGTCGAACCCGCCAGGCTCAGCCCCACCGGAGAGATCCAGAAGCTGCCCGTCTATCGCACCGAGACGCGTCAGCAGATCGTCACCCCCCGGCAGGACAACTGGTTCGAGACCCCGTGCAACGACGCCCTCACCCCCGAGATCATCGAGACATTGCAGCGCGCCCTTGCGGTCCGCGGGATCTATGCGGGGCCTGTGACCGGCGTGCTGGATGATGCGACGCGGCGCGCCATGCGTCAATATCAGGTCAGCGAAGGCGGGCCTGACAGTCCGGTTCTGGCGCTGACCACGGCGCGGTCGCTGGGTGTGATCGCTGTGGAACGCACGCCGGCAGAATAACATGTTTTGAGTGGCCTAGGGCGCGAACGTCATGGGCAGCGTGAAAGTATGCGCACCGGCGGCAACCCCCTCGGGTGCGGCAGCGATGCGGGCAGATGTCACGGCTGCGACGGCCGCGCGATCAATCTGGGCAACGCCCGAGGATGTGCGCACTGTCACCCCCGCCACCGATCCGCCCGTGTGGACGGAGATGGCGAGCGTCACAGTGCCCCTGGCGCGCGTGCCTGCGGGATACCGTTTGCGCCGCTCGATACTGTTGCGGATTTGCGCCCCCCAGGTTGCCAGCAGTTGCTTGGCATTGCGGGGCTTGGTGGTCCGGGCCGCTGGGGCGGCACCGGTTCCGGCAGTTTTGCGCGTGCCTCTTCCTGCCGCCGTCTGCTGCGTGGTGGCGGGTTTGGCTTGCACAGGCTTTGGTGCGGCGGGCTTGGCGGCAGGTGCAGGCCGGACCTCGGGCCGTTCGACGGGCCGGACCTGCGCCATCGCGAGCGGTGGCGGCGGGACGGAGCGGTCGATTTGTGGAAGGGCGGGCGCATCGCCCGCGGCCGGCGGCAAGGCGGAGGGCGTTGTGCTGGGGGATAGTTCCGGCTCAGGCGGTGCAAGCGAGGGGGCGTCGGTTGGTTCGGTCATGGGGTGCGCTGCGGGTTGCGCGACCTCTTGCGTGACAGCGACAGGGGCCTCCCACGCTGCAACCATGTCCTGCACCGAGGCGCTTGCCGCGACCAGCGTGATGGCCGCATCCCCGCCTTCGCCTTCGGCCGCGCTCTGCCCGTCCGGAGCGATCAACCCGACGCTCAGGTGCAGCACGGTCGCACCCGCCAGAAAGAACGAGAATTCAAAGACCTGTTTCATGGCGCGCGTATCACCAGTTCAACTTCGCGCCGCCCCATTTGGGCAAGTCGGGCCAGCACCTGCGCCAGCGATGTTGCAGAAAGTGCTGCATCCGCACGCAAGATCAGAGCGCCTTCGTCTTGCATCGCTGCGAGTGCGGCCCATGCGTCATCGCCAAGTGCGGTCTGATAGGCTGCCGTTCCGTCCGCCGAAAGATAAAGCGTGTCGTCCCCCGCTATTTCGTCGGCTTCTTCGGTCTGGGGCAAGGTCAGATCAAAGGGTGGTGCCGCACTGATGGTGGCTGACATCATGAAGAAGATCAGGAGCAAAAACACCACGTTGATCATTGGAACGATGGATTCGGGCATGGTGCGGCGGGCGGGACGGGCAAAACGCATCTTGCTACTCCACCACAGTCAGGGCCGTGAAACCGGCGGCGCGCAGAACGCCCGCCACATCCAGCAGACGCTGCACATCCGCCCCCTCCCGCCCTCGCAGAACGACCGTATCGCCCGGGTCTGCCATCAGCGGGGCCAGCCCATCGGCCAACCCTTCCAGCGGTACAGGGG
>JAGXHB010000196.1 GCA_024636425.1 Roseobacter sp. | reverse complement strand
GCGCATAGGTGATGATCAGCAGCCCGATGCCAAGGATCAGCCCCGCGAACATCAAGCCCAGCGGGTCGAGAAACAGGTTCACGTTCAGACCGAGCTGCGGCAGCCAGTCAAGCTTGGCCGTGATCACCTCCCCTGCCAGAACGGCGGGAGCGTGGGTGGCAAGCCCGATCGCAGCACAGGCTGTCACCAGAAACGTCAGGATAAAGCACGTCTGCCGACCTGCCTGAATCATCAGACCGGGAAGCAAAGCACCAAGAAACGGGAGGGCGATGATCAAGAACAAAGACATAGCAACAAGTATCCACGAGCAGCGGCGAAACAACCAGCCCCAATATACCGATTTCCGTAGGAAACGACCGTTTTTCTACCAATTTATCGCAAGACATCTGCGCGATGATCTATCGCCAGCCGCGACACTTATGATGTGTCCTAAGTTATAAAAAGGGCGTCGTGACAGACTGCGACAAATTATCCCTATCCGGCCCTCTCAGTGGACCCGGCGGGCGGGTAATGTGCGGGAAGTGATTCACTCGGGTTCGGCATCCGCCACATCGGCTTTGAATCCTGTCGCCACGACGAACTTCTCGGAACTGTCCTGACGGCTGGCAGGCGGCTTGATGTTGGCGACTTTCGTGAACCGCTGCTTGAGCAGCTTTTGCAGATCCCCCTCGGCACCGCCGGCAAGCACCTTGGCAACAAAAGTGCCGCCCTCTTCCAGCACGTCGAAGGCGAAATAGGCCGCAGCCTCGCAGAGCGCTATGATCCGGTTGTGATCCGTCTGCTTGTGGCCCGAACTGGACGCGGCCATGTCCGACATCACGACATCCGCACGACCACCGAGCCAGCCTTTGACGATTTCGTCTGCATCATCTTCCATGAAATCAAGCTGGTGCAATTCGCAGCCCGCAATCGGCTCCATCTCCTGAAGGTCGATGCCAAGAATTGTGCCCAGCCGTTTGCCCTGCTTTTCGCCAAGAACATTGCAGCGCTTGACGGCGACCTGACACCAGCCCCCCGGCGCAGCACCCAGATCCACCACCCGCGCGCCCGGAACCAGAAAGCGATACTTGTCGTCCAGCTCCATGATCTTGTAGGCGGCGCGCCCGCGATACCCTTCAGCCTTGGCGCGCTTCACGTAAGGATCATTCAACTGCCGTTGCAGCCACCGCGTCGAGCTGAGCTTGCGGCCGCGCGCCGACTTGACCTTTACGGTCAGTTCTCGCTGTCCGCGCCCCGAGGTGTTCTTGCCGGTCGGTGTCTTGCCCATCAGCCTAATCCTTCTTCCAGAACGCCGTCCGCGCTCATCTGTGCGTAAAGCAATCCTTCGCGCAGACCACGGTCTGCAACGCTTAAACGGTCGGTTGGCCAGCAGCGCATCAGCGCTTGCAAAATCGCGGCCCCTGACATGATCAACGCCTGACGGTCCTGTCCGATCCGCGGATCGGCCCGCCGCCCGCCAGGCCCCATGGCCAGATAGGAGTGGATCACCTTGTCGATCTGCGCCGAGGTCATGCGCAGCCCGTCCACCTTGGTGCGGTCGTAGCGTTTGAGCCCCAGATGGCTGGCGGCCACGGTGGTCACGGTGCCGGATGTCCCGACAATCTGGAAATGATCCTGCGACTGCGTGGTCTGATAGGGCGTGAAGTTCTGCAAGTTCTCCTCGAAGAACCAGCTCATCAGGGCGAAGCGCGCGGCATCGTCTTCGACATCGGAAAACTGGTCGCGCAGCGTCGCGACCCCAAGCGGCACACTGATCCAGTCGACCACCCGCGCTTCGGGGATGCCCGTCTTGGCCTGATAGAACCCGCCGTGCAACCGCATGATGGATTGCGCACGGTCGGCTTTGGGCACCTTGGAGATGTCGATCCAGACCAGTTCTGTCGATCCTCCCCCGATATCGACCACAAGCAGGTTATGTGTCTTGCGGTTGACCAGAGGCGCGCAGGAGATCACGGCAAGCTGCGCTTCTTCCTCGGGTTTGATGATGTCGAGTTTCAGACCGGTTTCGCGCTGGATACGGGCCATGAATTCGGCCCCGTTGGAGGCCCGCCGGCAGGCTTCGGTCGCGACAAGACGCATGCGGCGCACCTTGTTGCGGCGCAGCTTCTGCTGACAGATCCGCAACGCCTGAATGGTACGCGTCATGGATCCGCGCGACAATCGCCCGGTCTTCTCGAGGCCCGCCCCAAGCTGGACGGACTTCGAAAAACTGTCGACGACATGGAAACCGCTGCCTTTTGGCTGGGCGATCAGCATGCGACAACTATTTGTACCCAGATCAAGGGCCGCATAGAGTTCGGTCGATCTGGGCGGAACTGGCGCGGGGCTCAGAGCCGAGGGTGTATCGAGCGCGCCCGCACCTGTGGGACGCTGTGGCGCCATGGTTTGCGCCTTTCATTACGAGTTGGGTTTACCCTAGTATTTTCAAGCTACCTGAGCAAGCGGGAAACACCCCCGCTTGCGCCCCGCCTCACAACCATCTTGAGAATTATGAGGGCAACCGACCCTCGCGGGCCGGTCAGCTTGGCTGTAGGGTGACCGCGTCGCAGACGCCGTTCTGAATGTCGAAAAACGGCGACGGGGACAGATCAACAGCCGCTAGAAACTCTTGAACGCAGTCAAAGGAATCAATCATGCCCGAAGTTACAGTCGTCTACTGGCGCGATATTCCGGCGCAGATCATCGTGGGCAAAGGCCGCCGCGGATCCAAGCGCCAACTGCCCGAACGGTTCGAACAGGCCATCGACCGCGCTGCCATGAAGGTCGGCGCGGAAGATACCGATGCCTATCTGGCGGAGTGGCGCAAGGCCGACCCCTACAGTGTTGACGGCGAACCTGATGCCGTAGCCGATGCCGAAGCTGCGCGGATTGACGCCGAATACGACCGCGATCGTATCAAGGCGCTGATCGCGAATGACGGCTGGGCGTAAATGTTGATCCTTTCATGAAAGAAATGCTCATGTCCCTTCTCAATTTTCGACGCAAGCAAACCCCCGAGGCAGATTTGCGAAATCCGGCAGTCGAGGCGTTCTTGCAGGATTATTCAATCGAGGTGATGCCGCGCACCGCCGAGAAGGTTGAAAACTTCCGCGATCTGCTCCCCGCAGGCACCCGCGTCTATATCGCCCATATCGACGGCACCCCGATCGAGGAGATGGTCGCCACTGCCGCGCGGCTCAACGCCGACGGCTACAAGGTCATGCCACATTTCCCGGCCCGCATCATCAAGGATGCCGCGACGCTGGAAAACTGGATCAACATGTATCAGGGCGAAGCGGATGTGAAACAGGCGCTGCTGCTTGCGGGCGGTGTTGCCACGCCCCACGGTGATTTCAGCGACAGCATGCAGATGATGGATACCGGACTGTTCGACAAATACGGCTTTGAACGCCTGCATGTCGCAGGCCATCCAGAAGGCAATCGCGACATTGATCTGGACGGCACCCGCCTCCGCGTCGACGAGGCGTTGCGCTGGAAGCAGGGCTTTTCCGAACAGACCGACGCGAAAATGGCCATTGCCACGCAATTCGCTTTCGAGGCCCAGCCGATCATCGAATGGGCCGACAGCCTGAAACACGCAGGGATCACCCTGCCCATCCACATCGGCATCGCGGGCCCCGCCAAGCTGCAGACCCTGATCAAATTCGCCATCGCCTGCGGTGTCGGCCCCTCGCTCAAGGTGCTGCAAAAGCGCGCGATGGACGTGACCAAACTGCTGCTGCCCTACGAGCCTACGGATGTCGTGGCGGAGCTGGCAGCGCACAAGGCCGCGAACCCCGATTTCAACATCTCCCATGTGCATTTCTTCCCGCTGGGTGGGATCAAGACGAATGCGACATGGGCCATAGAAAACGGCGGGGCCGCTGCCCAACCTGCCAACGCCGTCTAAAAGGAAAGAACCATGACCAGAACTGTCGTCGAATCCAAAACGAAAACCGCCATCATCGGCTTTGACGAGCCGTTCTGCGTCATCGGTGAACGCATCAACCCTACCGGACGCAAGATCCTTGCAGAAGAACTTGAACGCGGCGATTTCAGCCGCGTTGAAGCCGACGCCATTGCACAAGTCGCCGCAGGCGCGAACATCCTCGATGTGAACTCGGGTGCAGTCTTTTCGAACAAGATGGCCGAAGATCCGCGCTATGCCGACAACAACTTTGTCGAACCGATGCTGATGCCAGAACTGCTGCGCGTCGTGCAGAAAGTCGTCGATGTGCCGCTGTGTATCGACAGCTCGGTTCCCGGCGCTCTGGAGGAAGGTTTGAAAGCCTGCGAAGGCCGCCCGCTTCTGAACTCCGTCACCGGTGAGGAAGAGCGTCTGGAGCTGGTCCTGCCGCTGGTCAAAAAATACAACGTGCCGGTCGTGGCGATTTCAAACGACGACACCGGCATTTCCGAAGATCCCGATGTGCGCTTCGAAGTGGCGCGCAAGATCGTCCAGCGCGCTGCTGATTTCGGCATTCCCGCGCATGACATCGTGGTTGACCCGCTGGTGATGCCCATCGGTGCGATGGCCACGGCCGGGCATCAGGTTTTCACGCTGGTCCGCCGTCTGCGCGAGGAACTGGGTGTGAACACCACCTGCGGTGCCTCGAACATCAGCTTTGGCTTGCCAAACCGTCATGGCATCAACAACGCGTTTTTGCCGATGGCAATGGGTGCGGGCATGACCTCGGCGATTATGAACCCGGTCGCCCTGCCCGTGAACCAGACCAAGATTGCCGAGAAAAAGCAGGCGCTGGTCGCGGCGGGTATCATCCTGCCCGATGACATCGACGACGAGACATTCGTGACCCTGTTCGGCATGGGATCAACCAAACCGACTGCGGGCAAAGAGATGGAGGCCATCCGCGCCGCCAACTTCCTGTTTGATCGCGACCCTCACGGGACCGAGTGGATCAAGTTCAACAAGGTGGCCCCGAAGGCCGGTCAGGAAGGCCGCGGGCGTGCAGGCCGCACAGGCGGGCGTCGCCGTTAAGGCTGCTATTCACGATGCCGCGGGAGGATCAATCCTCCTGCGGTCCTGTGCAATTTCAGGGATCGCACTTCAGGTATTGACCCGGATAAGCCCCTCAAGCGCCTGAATGATCGCTTCACCCGTCGACGGTTTCGCGACGATGGGGGCCTCGAACTTGGTGACGACCTCGCCGTGACGGTCCAGATCGCCGGTATGCAGGATGAACGGCACGTTCAGCTCACGCAGTTTGTCAGCCACCGGTTCGCAGGTTTTGTCATGCCCCAGATTGACGTCAAGAACTGCGACGTCCGGCACCTGCCCTTCAATCGCTTTCAGCGCACGCGCGGCAGAACTGGCTGTCAGCGCCGTCATTCCTGCATCGCTCAGGGTAAACTCAAGGTCCATCAGGATGATGGGTTCGTCGTCCAGTACCAACACCACCAGATCCCTGAGAGGTGTCGTCTTCATATCGTCAGGCATCTGGGTTCCTTTAACCTAG
>JAGXHB010000195.1 GCA_024636425.1 Roseobacter sp. | reverse complement strand
GTCGTGGTCTTTGGCAACAAGCGCACGGAATGCACTGCCTTCATCAACATCGACCTGACGGCGGTGGGCAACTGGGCCGAGCGCAACAATATCGGTTACGCGTCCTATCAAGAGTTGGCGCGGCATCCGCAGGTGATGGACACGATCCAGACCCATGTGGAGGAGGTCAACGCCTCTATCGCGGAAGACGAGATGCTGTCGGGCTGTCAGGTCCACCGCTTTGTCGTCTTGCACAAGGAACTGGATGCCGACGATGGCGAGCTGACCCGCACCCGCAAAGTGCGCCGCAAGGTCATTGGTGAGAAATTCGCTGACATCATCGCCGCCCTTTACGACGGATCATCGTCGATCAGCACGGTGACGGAAGTGACCTACGAGGACGGTCGCAAGGGGTCGATCGCGGCCACGCTGGAAATCCGCGAAGCCAGGGTTTTCGCGGACACCCGCAAGATGGCAGCGGAATGACCCGCGTCGTCGTTTCGGGGTGCGCGCGGCGCGCCGTGAATTTCAGGATCATTCGGAAGGAGGCCGTCGCATGAAGGATCAGGCAGACGGATACGTCACCGCAGACGGGCGCCAGATCGGCCCCGTTGTGATGGAGATGAAGAACATCACCCTCCGCTTCGGAGGTGTAGAGGCGATCAAGAACATTTCGTTCGACATCCGGCAGGGTGAGATCCGTGCTATCATCGGGCCAAATGGAGCGGGCAAATCGTCGATGCTGAACGTGATCAGCGGGTTCTACGTCCCACAGGAAGGCGAAGTCTGGTACAAGGGCGCGCGCCGCCCCGCGATGAAACCTTTCCAGGTGGCACAGCAGGGCATTGCGCGGACCTTCCAGAACATCGCTCTGTTCGAAGGGATGAGCGTTCTGGACAATGTCATGACGGGCCGGCTGACGCATATGGAAACCAGCATGTTCTGGCAGTCGATCTGGAAGGGCAAAGCCGAGCGCGAAGAGACCGAAAATCGCGAGGTCGCGGAAAAGATCATCGACTTTCTGGAGATTCAGGCGATCCGCAAGACACCCGTCTCCCGGCTTTCCTATGGTCTGAAAAAGCGGGTCGAACTGGCGCGCGCCTTGGCGGCGGAGCCTTCAATCCTGCTGCTGGATGAGCCCATGGCCGGCATGAACGTCGAAGAGAAAGAGGACATGAGCCGCTTTATCCTGGATGTGAATGACGAGTTCGGGACCACGATTGCGCTGATCGAACACGACATGGGCGTGGTCATGGACCTGAGCGACCGGGTGGTCGTGATGGATTACGGCAAGAAGATCGGCGATGGCACCCCGCACGAGGTGCGCAACAATCAAGACGTCATCGACGCCTATCTGGGGATCGCCCATGACTGATTACCGCACTGATCAACGCCACATTTCTGCACGTCGGAGGGTTCATCATGCCTGAGCAACTGGCCTTTACAATCGAGGTTTTTCTGAACGGTCTGATGGCGGGTGTGCTTTATGCGCTGGTCGCACTGGGGTTCGTGCTGATCTACAAGGCTTCGGGGATCTTCAACTACGCCCAAGGTGTCATGGCGCTTTTTGCCGCGCTGACCCTTGCGGGGATCGTCGACGGTCAGGTGCCCTTCAGCCACCTGATCAACGCGATCTTCGGCACAGATGTTCACCACTTTGGCTGGAACGTTCCCGCGTTCGTGGCGATCCTGCTGACGATGGTGGTGATGATCGGGCTGGCCTATGCAGTGCAGCGTCTGGTGTTCCGCCATCTGGTCGGGCAAGAGCCCATCATCCTTTTCATGGCAACCATCGGTCTGGCCTATTTCCTTGAAGGCGTCGGAGATCTGATGTGGGGGTCTGACATCAAGTCCATCGACGTCGGGTTGCCGCAGGGTCTGAACATGTGGATTGACGAGACAACCTTCAACGCGCTTGGCTACGGCTTTTTCATCGACAACCTTGATATTGTCGCCAGCATCATTGCCGCGCTGCTGGTGGTCGGGCTGGTCCTGTTCGCGCAATACACCAAACAGGGCCGCGCCATGCGCGCCGTGGCCGATGACCATCAGGCAGCGTTGTCTGTAGGCGTTTCGCTGAACTTCATCTGGATCCTCGTGTGGTCGCTGGCGGGGTTCGTGGCCCTGGTCGCGGGTATCATGTGGGGCACGAAATCAGGCGTGCAGTTCTCTCTGTCGCTGATCGCGCTCAAGGCGCTGCCGGTTTTGATGCTGGGCGGGTTTACCTCGATCCCCGGCGCGATTGTCGGGGGGCTTATCATCGGTGTCGGTGAAAAGCTGTTCGAATTCCTGATCGGCGCGCCCTTCCTTGGCGGTGCGACGGAGAACTGGTTTGCCTATATGCTCGCGCTCATTTTCCTGGTGTTCCGCCCGCAGGGCCTGTTCGGGGAGAAGATCATTGAGAGGGTGTGAATGTGTGGATCAGTCGAGTGGGGCTCTGCCCCACACCCCGGGATTTTGGACCATTTGGAATGAGGGAGACGTCTGATGTTCTACCGTGAAGCAGGGGATTTCAGCACCTCATATGCAGAAGACAGCCAGACCTTTCCGATCAAGTTTGACCGGTACCGGTATTATCTTGTCCTGTTCCTGGCGATCTTTGTCGTGCCGTTCATGGTCAACGACTATTGGGTCAACTCGCTGTTCCTGCCTTTCCTGATCTACGCCATCGCGGCGATCGGGTTGAACATTCTGGTGGGCTATTGCGGGCAGGTCAGCCTTGGCACGGGCGGTTTCATGGCCGTCGGAGCCTATGCCTGCTACAAGCTGATGACGAGCTTTCCGGATGTGAGCATGCTGATACATGTTCTGATCGCCGGGGTGATTACGGCGGCAGTCGGCGTGCTTTTCGGGCTGCCTTCGCTGCGGATCAAGGGGTTCTATCTGGCGGTGGCGACACTTGCCGCGCAGTTCTTTCTGGTGTGGCTGTTCAACCGGGTGCCATGGTTTTACAACTATTCCGCATCGGGCCAGATCAGCGCGCCGGAACGCACGTTCCTTGGCTTTAATATCACCGGTGCCAATACGCAGGCTTGGGCGACCTATCTTTTCTGTCTGATGTTCGTGATCTTCAGCGCCTATGTCGCGCGCAACCTGACCCGCGGGTCGGTGGGGCGCAAATGGATGGCGATCCGTGACATGGACATCGCCGCCGAGATCATCGGGGTGAACCCGCTGCGCGCCAAGCTGACGGCCTTTGCAGTATCGTCGTTCTTCATCGGCATCTCGGGGGCCTTGTTCTTTTCGATCTATCTGGGTGCGGTCGAGGTCGGTGAGGTGTTCGGCATTCAGAAGTCGTTCCTTGTGCTCTTCATGATCATCATCGGCGGTTTGGGGTCGATCTTTGGCAGCTTTGCGGGGGCCGCGTTTCTGGTGCTGCTGCCGGTCGCGCTGAAAATCGTCGGTGTGGACTGGCTGGGCTGGCCGACCGACATCGTGGCGCATCTGCAGCTTGTCATTGTGGGCGGTCTGATCATCGTGTTCCTGATCGCGGAACCGCACGGGCTGGCGCAGCTGTGGCGCGTGGCCAAGGAAAAACTGAGATTGTGGCCATTTCCGCACTAGGGGTGGCGCAAGGCAAGGCGGCGCACGCCTTGTCGAAGAAGACGACCGGGACAACCCGGCAAGATCGGATACATCCAAGGGAGGAAACACCGATGAACAAGAAACTGAAACTGTCCACACTGGCGCTTGGCGCAGCTTTGGCAGCAGGCCCCGCAATGGCGGAGCTGGTCTTTCCATCGCTCAGCTATCGCACCGGCCCTTATGCCGCCAACGGGATCCCGTTCGCGGATGGCTATGCCGACTACTTCACGCTGCTGAACGAGCGTGACGGCGGCATCGGAGGCGAGCCGATCCGCATGATCGAATGCGAAACCGGCTATAACACCGAAAAAGGTGTGGAATGCTATGAAAGCACAAAGGGTGAAGGCAGCCTTGTCTATCAACCCCTGTCGACCGGTATCACCTATCAGCTGATCCCCAAGGTAGAGGCGGACGGCATCCCGATGCACTCCATGGGGTATGGCCGGACCTCTGCCAAGGATGGCGCGGTTTTCAACAACATCTTCAACTATCCCGCGAACTATTGGGACGGTGCCTCGGTCGCGATCAAGCATCTGCTGGACGTGAACGGCGGCAGCCTCGAAGGCAAGAAAATCGCGTTGGTCTATCACAACTCTGCCTATGGCAAGGAACCGATCCGCACCTTGGAAGAGCTGTCCAAGAAGCACGGCTTCGAGCTGTCGCTGCTGCCGATTGATCACCCCGGTCAGGAGCAGAAATCCCAGTGGCTGCAAATCCGCCGTGAAAAGCCGGACAATGTGATCATGTACGGCTGGGGTGTGATGAACCAGGTTGCCGTGCAGGAAGCCGCCAACATCCGTTATCCGATGGATCAGTTCATCGGCATCTGGTGGTCGGGTTCCGAAAACGATGTGCGCCCTGCCGGCGACGCGGCCGATGGCTACAAGGCGTTGACGTTCCACAATGTGGGCAGCGATTTCCCCGTGTTCGACGACATCCAGAAGTTTGTTGTTGATGCGGGCAAGGCTGCCGGTGCGGGCGACCAGATCGGCACAGCGCTCTACAACCGCGGTCTCTATGCGGCGATGCTGGCAGCTGAAGCGGCGAAAACCGCGCAAGGCATCCACGACACCAAGGCTTTGACGCCGGCGCAGATGCGCGACGGTATGGAAGCGCTCGAGATCACGGAAGCCAAGATGGCTGACCTCGGTTTGCCCAACTTCGGCCCCGAGTTCAAAGTCTCCTGCGAGAACCACGGCGGCAACGGCCTTGTTGCCGTGGCGCAGTGGGATGCCGCCGCAGACAGCTGGAACCTGATCACCGACTACGTCGAAGCTGACGAAGAAGTGCTTGCCCCGCTGATCGAGGAAGACGCAGCCGCCTACGCCGCTGAAGCAGGCATCACACCTGGCTGCTAAGCGACACTGAAAAGAGGGGCGCGGCGGCCCGACCGCCGCGCCCCACCGATCCGCCCCCTAGGAAAGAGACACCCATGCTGGACACAACTGCCACACCCGATCTTGAGGTCGAGACCCTGTTGGAGGTCAACAACATCGAGGTGATCTATAATTCGGTCATTCTGGTGCTCAAGGGGGTCAGCCTCAAGGTGCCCAAGGGGGGTATCACTGCCTTGCTGGGCGGCAATGGCGCGGGCAAGACAACGACGCTCAAGGCGATTTCCAACCTGCTGCATTCCGAGCGCGGTGAGGTGACCAAGGGGTCGATCAAGTACCGCAACGAGCCGATCCACAAGGCCGACCCTGCCGAGATGGTAAAGCGCGGTGTCGTGCAGGTGATGGAGGGGCGTCATTGCTTCGAACACCTGACCATCGAAGAAAACCTGCTGACCGGGGCCTATACCCGCAGCGACGGCAAGGCCGCGATCGCGCGCGATATCGAGATGGTCTATGAATATTTCCCCCGTCTGCGTGAGCGGCGCAAAAGCCAGGCGGGCTACACCTCGGGCGGGGAACAGCAGATGTGCGCGATTGGTCGCGCGTTGATGTCGCGCCCCGAAACGATCCTGCTGGACGAGCCGTCGATGGGGCTTGCGCCGCAGCTTGTGGAACAGATCTTCGAGATCGTGAAGTCCGTGAACGAGAATGAAGGCGTGACCTTTCTTCTGGCCGAGCAGAACACCAACGTGGCGCTGCGCTTTGCGCATTACGGTTATATCCTTGAATCCGGGCGCGTTGTCATGGACGGACCTGCCGCCGATCTGCGTGAAAACCAGGACGTCAAGGAATTCTACCTTGGCATGTCCGACGAAGGCCGCAAATCCTTCCGTGACGTGCGCAGCTACCGCCGCCGCAAACGCTGGCTCAGCTAAGCTGGACCTGCTTGCGACACCCCCACCCCCAATCCTGATCAACGAGTAACCGCCATGGCCCAGATGCCCCATTATGACGAGCTTGAGACCCGCAGCGCGGATGCACGGGCGGCTGATCTGGCGCAGGCGTTGCCAGCCCAGATCGCGCGGGCGCAAGGGATCGCCGGCTATGGCGGATCGCTTGACGGCGTTGATGCGGCCACCATCACCCGGCCGGAGGATCTGGCCGCGTTGCCGGTGCTGCGCAAATCCGAACTGGGCAAGGCACAGGCGGCGTCTGCCCCTTTCGGCGGGTTCACCACCAAACCGGCAAAGGCCTTTACCCATATCTTCCAGTCCCCCGGCCCGATCTATGAACCCTCCAGCAATGCGCCCGACTGGTGGCGTATGGGGCGTTTCCTGCACGCGTTGGGTGTGGGACCGGATGACATCGTGCAAAACTGCTTTGGCTATCATCTGACGCCGGCCGGCATGATCTTTGAATCCGGTGCGCAGGCGGTGGGGGCTGCGGTGCTGCCTGCCGGAACCGGTCAGACCGAATTGCAGGTGATCGCCGCGCGCGATGTCGGGACCACCGCCTATGCGGGCACGCCGGATTACCTCAAGATCATCCTCGAGAAAGCCGACGAGATGGGCGTGACCCTTGGCATTACCAAGGCGGCTGTCGGGGGTGGCGCGTTGTTTCCGTCCTTGCGCGAATATTATACTGCGCGCGGGATCACCTGCCTGCAAAGCTATGCCACCGCGGATCTGGGCAACATCGCCTATGAAAGCGCCGCGATGGAAGGGATGATCGTCGACGAAGGTGTGATCGTTGAGATCGTCACACCCGGCACCGGCGATCCTGTGCCGGAGGGCGAGGTGGGCGAAGTCGTTGTAACCACACTGAACCCCGACTATCCGCTGATCCGCTTTGCCACAGGCGATCTGAGCGCGGTGCTGCCCGGCATCTCGCCTTGCGGTCGGTCCAACATGCGCATCAAGGGCTGGATGGGCCGCGCCGACCAGACGACCAAGATCAAGGGCATGTTCGTGCGCCCTGAACAGGTGGCGGCACTTGTCGCGCACCATCCCGAAGTCACAAAGGCCCGCGTCGTTGCCAGCCGGGCCAGCGAACAGGATGTGATGACGGTCCAGATCGAAACCACGGCTACCGATCCTGATGCCTATGCCGGCACGATCGTCGACACGCTCAAGCTCAAGGGCAAGATCGTCCTTGTGGCACCGGGAACCCTGCCCAAGGACGGGCTCGTGATCGAAGACCGGCGGACCTACGACTGACCGTCCCGCCGCTTCTCTGGCGCTTGATGACACTCGCCAAAAGCGGCACCCCATTGCCCCGGGCACACGGATAATTTTACGTGCCGCCGCTGGTATTTCCGACCAAAATGGTCGAAACCACCGACATGACCACGCAACACACTGACCCGGCAAATATAATCGTCAAAGCGCCCCGCGACGGGATGCGCCTGCTCGCGAGTGCGGCGCTTTTCGTGGCCGGAGCCTGTGCGCTGCCGATGCTGGCGGTTTTGCTGGCGGCACTGATCGGCGGGACGGACACCATCCGGCACCTTCTGGACACTGTGCTTCTGGGATATACCCTCACCACGTTGCTGCTGGTGGCGCTGGTGGCGTGTGGTACCTTCGTGCTGGGCGTCGGCACGGCGTGGCTGGTTACGATGACGCGGTTCCCGGGGGTCAGTCTGCTCGAGATCGTGCTGGTGCTGCCGCTGGCCTTTCCGGCCTATGTGCTTGCCTATGCCTATACTCATGTGCTCGATCATCCGGGCATTGTGCAAACCATGCTGCGCGATGTGACGGGCTGGGGCCCGCGCGATTACTGGTTCCCCGAGATCCGGTCGCTGGGCGGCGCTGCGATGATGCTGGTGCTGGTGCTTTACCCCTACGTGTATCTGCTGGCGCGCGCCGCGTTCCTGCAGCAATCCGCGACGACCTTTCTGGCAGCGCGGGCCTTGGGCAGCAGTGCCTGGAACGCGTTTTACAAGGTCAGCCTGCCGCTGGCACGTCCCGCGATTGCCGGGGGTGTCCTGCTCGCCGTGATGGAGACGGTCGCTGATTTCGGCACGGTCGCCTATTTCGGCGTGCAGACTTTTGCAACGGGTATCTACACAAGCTGGTTTTCCCTGTCCGACCGTGCAGGTGCGGCACAGCTGGCGCTGTGTCTGCTCAGTTTTGCGCTGCTTTTGGCGATGCTTGAGCGGGCGCAGCGCGGCAGGGCCAAGTATCATGATCCGTCGCGGCGCGCCGTTTCCATGCCGCCTTTGCAGCTGACCGGCTGGCGCGGGATCGCGGCAATGGCCGCCTGCGGCATTCCGGTGCTTCTGGGGGCGGTACTTCCCGTGGCGATCCTGCTGTCGATGGGGATCGGGTCCGGTCAGGACTTGCTTGGTCCGCGCTACATGGGGTTCATCCGCAACTCTGTGACGCTGGCGGGCGTGGCGGCTGTGCTGACAGTGACGGCGGCGATCTGTATCGGGTTTTTCCGGCGGCTGCGCCCCGGCAAGCTGTCAGGCGGTGCCGCCTATGTGGCGCGACTGGGATATGCGGTGCCGGGCGGCGTGATCGCGGTGGGCCTGCTGGTGCCCTTCGCGGCCTTTGACAATGCGCTGGATGCGTGGATGCGCGCAAGCTTCGGCATTTCGACAGGGTTGCTGGTGACGGGGTCGATCTGGCTGCTGGTTGTGGCCTATCTGGTGCGGTTTCTGGCGGCGGCTTTGGGGGCCTACGAGGGCGGTCAGGCGATGGTTCACGCCAATATGGATTCTGCCGCGCGGTCACTGGGCGAGACGCCTGTGGGTACCTTGCGGCGCGTGCATCTGCCGATCCTGTCGCCAAGCCTGCTGACGGCCTTGTTGATTGTCTTTGTGGACGTCATGAAAGAACTGCCTGCCACGCTGATCATGCGGCCCTTCAACTATGACACACTTGCGGTGCAGGCGTACCGCTTGGCGAGCGATGAACGACTTGATGGCGCTGCGGTCCCCAGTCTGGTGATCGTTGCAGTGGGGCTTTTGCCGGTGGTTCTGATCTGCCGTCAGGTCAGGCGACAGCGCTAGCTGCCGCCCCCAAGCTGCGCCTAGCCGCGCAGGAATTCGTCGAAATGTGCCAGCGTGCGGTCCCACGCGAGCGTCGCTGCTTCCTCGTCATAGCGCGGCGTCGTGTCGTTGTGGAAACCGTGGTTCACATCGGGATAGAAATGGACGCTGAATTCTTTCTGGTTTTCGCGCAGCGCATCTGAATAGGCGTCCCAGCCCGCGTTGATACGCTCATCAAGGCCCGCGTAATGGATCATCAGCGGCGCTTCGATTGCAGGGACATCGGCGGCGTCGGGCTGGCGGCCATAGAAAGGGACCGATGCAGCAAGGTCAGGATAGGCCACTGCCAGCGCATTGCACACGCCACCCCCATAGCAGAAACCGACAGCGCCCACCTTGCCCGTCGTGTCGTCATGGTCGCGCAGGAATTCGAAGGCGGCAAAGAAATCGGCCATCAGCTTGGCCCCGTCCATCGATGCCTGCATTTCGCGGCCTTCTTCGTCCGTGCCGGGATAGCCGCCAATCGGGGATAGCCCGTCGGGACCAAGTGCGAGATACCCCGCCTTGGCGCAGCGGCGGACCACGTCTTCGATATAGGGGTTCAGGCCGCGGTTCTCATGGACGACCAGCACGGCGGGCAGAGGGCCTGTGGTGCCCGCGGGCTTGGCCATCAGCCCTTTTATCGTGCCATGCCCGTCAGGGCTGTCGTACTCGATTGTGGCTGTTTCAATCTCCGGATCATCGGGCGCAACCTGCTGGGCCAAGGCGTAGTTCGGCTGTAGCTGTTCCAGCAGCATCGCGCCTGTCACGCCGACAGCCGCATATTTGGTCGCTTGGCGCAGAAAATCCCGCTTGGAGATTTTGCCATGGACGTAGCCGTCGAAAATTTCGAGCAGGCGAGGATCAAAGTCTTTTGCAGTCTTGCGGGGGCCTTGGGTCATCTGGACGCTCCTGTGCGGTTGGCCTGTTGGGCCGGGTCCAGACAAGAATAGACCGCATCGGCGGCATGCCGATACGGTCTTGTTTTCACAACTTGGTCAGATGCGGAAAATCAGTCCCAACCGACGGTGTCAAAGATCTTCTGCGCTGTGGGGATGTTCTCTGCGACATCCGACAGGTTCACTTCGTCCGCTTTGAACTCACCAAGCTTGGCGACCGAGGGGGCAAGTTCAACGCCTTTGACGGCGGGGAATTCATCGTTCCCGGACGAAAAATAGACCTGAGCGCTGTCTGAAGACAGATATTCGAGGAATTTCACGGCGTTGTCGCGGTTCGGGGCGTTCTTGGCCACACCGGCACCGGACAGGTTCATATGCGCGCCGTTGCCATCTTGATCCGGAAACAACCAGCTGACCTGATCAATGCTATCGCTGAGGCCGTCCACGCTGGTGCGCATGGCGCGGGCAAAGTAATAGGTGTTCGATACCGCAATTTCACATTCGCCCGACACGATGCCGCGCAACTGGTCGGTATCGCCGCCCTGGGGCGAGCGTGCCATATTGTCGACAACACCCTGCGCCCATTCGGTTGCCGCTTCTTCGCCCTCATGTGTCACGATTGCGGCGAGCAGGGTCTGGTTGTATTCGTTCGACGATGAACGGATGCAGACCTGACCTTTGTAGGCAGGATCGGCCAGATCAAGATAGGTCTGGGGCGGTGTATCGACAGCGTCCGCGTTGTAGAAGATGATCCGCGAACGCTGCGAGAAACCGAACCACTGGTTGTCGCTGTCTTGCAGATTGCCGGGGATACGCTCTTCCAGCACATCGCTGTCGACGGATTGCAGCAGGTCCATGTTTTTGGCGCGGGTCAGGCGGCTGGTGTCGACGGTAATCAGAACATCAGCGGGGGAATTGGCACCCTCGGCCTCCATACGGGCCAGCAGTTCGTCTGCCTTGCCTTCAATGCGGTTGATGGTGATTCCGGTCTGTTCTGTGAAATCGGAATAAAGCTGCTCGTCGGTGTCGTAATGGCGCGAGGAATAAAGGTTCAACTCACCTTCTGCAAAGGCGGGCGCGGCGGTTGAGGCCAGCAGCACGGCGGTCAATGCGGATTTTGTCAGAGTCATATCGGATCCCTATCTGGTCATTGCAAAACTTACAAAAAGAGTAAGAAACAGATTTGATCCCGCAAAGCAAGTGATTGTTGACGAAAACCGTTGGTTAAGCGCCCCGCTGCCTGTCCGCAGCGGGGCTATCCCTTAATCAGCTTTCGGTGCCGATCTTGTCTTGTGTCTTGGTCTCGAAATCGCTGGCGTCGTGGCGTTCGCGGAGCTGGGTTTCCGGCTCTCCGAAGGCGCGGTTCACCATGCGACCGCGCTGGACGGCGGGGCGGGCGTCGATCTTCTCGGCCCATTTCACGACGTTCTTGTAGGACGCAACATCCAGGAATTCCGCAGCATCATAAAGCCGGCCAAGCACCAGTTGCCCGTACCAGGCCCAGATCGCCATATCCGCAATGGAATATTCGCCCGCCATATAGTCGTTGTCGGCCAGGTGGCGGTCCAGAACGTCAAGCTGGCGTTTGGTTTCCATCGCAAAGCGGTCGATGCAGTATTTGATCTTGACCGGGGCATAGGCATAGAAATGGCCAAAGCCGCCGCCCAGATAGGGCGCGCTGCCCATCTGCCAGAACAGCCACGACATACATTCGGTACGCTGTCCCGCATCCTTTGGCATAAACGCGCCAAATTTCTCGGCCAGATGAAGCATGATCGACCCTGATTCGAACATCCGCTGCGGCGTACTGCCGGAGCGGTCCATCATCGCGGGGATTTTCGAGTTGGGGTTGATGTTGACGAAATCCGACCCGAACTGGTCACCCTCACCGATGTTGATCAGCCACGCATCGTATTCCGCGCCTTTGTGGCCCGCCTCCAGCAATTCCTCCAGCAACACGGTCACCTTGACGCCGTTCGGTGTGGCCAGTGAATAAAGCTGATAGGGGTGCTTGCCCACGGGCAGCTCCTTATCTGCGGTCGGTCCGGCGACGGGGCGGTTGATATTGGCGAACTTGCCGCCGTTTCCGGGCTCCCATTCCCAGACTTTTGGGGGCGTGTAGTCGGGCAGATCGGTCATGTGGTCCCTTTCGGTTCAGTCGTTTGCTGTCTGCCGAAGAACCTAAGCCTTGCAGGGG
>JAGXHB010000194.1 GCA_024636425.1 Roseobacter sp. | reverse complement strand
GCGGCAGCCGTTCAGGCGGAACGGGCCCACCTGAAGCCTTTGCCGCAGCGGCGCACTACCGACTTCACCGAGATCGTGGTGCCGGTCTCGCGGACCGGCGGTTTCCTGGTCAAGAGCATCTTCTACAGCGCACCGTCGCAGCTGATTGGGCAACGTCTGCGTGTCCACCTTTACGATGATCGCATCGAGGCGTTTCTCGGCGGCTCCCTGGTCGTTAGTCACCCCCGGGCGCGTGGGCGCGGCGACGGGCATCGCGTCCACGTCATCAACTACCATCACGTGATCCATGCCCTGCGGCGCAAACCGCAGGCCCTGTGGAGCTCGATCTATCGCGACAGCCTGTTCCCCCGGACCGAATACGCCGAAGCCTGGAAGGTGCTGCAACGGGACCTGCCAAGACGGGATGCCTGCCGCCGCATGGTCGAACTACTCTTCATCGCCCATGAGCAAGCCTGCGAGGCGGAACTGGCGCATCTGCTGGCGGCTGACCTTTATGCGGGCCAGGTGCCGGACACCAAGGCCCTGGCATCACGCCTGGCGCCGAGGCTCATGACGTTGCCCAAGGATGTCGCCGTCGCCCACCCATCGCTGGCCAGCTTCGACGCTCTGCTGGGGGCAAGCGCATGACTGTCCGCGAGGTCGACATCCACACGCTGCCCAGCATGCTGACCGCGCTGCGGCTGCCCAGTTTCCAAAAACTCTGGGCCGAGATCGCCGCGCGCGCCGACACCGAAGGCTGGCCCGCCGCCCGTTTCCTCGCCGTGCTGGCGGAATACGAACTGGCCGAGCGCGACATGCGTCGCATCCGGCGCCATCTGAACGAGTCGCAGCTGCCCGCAGGCAAGACGCTGGCGACCTTCGACTTCAAGGCCCTGCCGACCCTGCCACGCGCCCGGGTGGAGGCTTTGGCGGCCGGCGACTGGCTGGACGGGGGCGGCAACCTGATCGCCATCGGCAATTCCGGCACCGGCAAGACACACATCCTGTGCGCGATCGGCCATGCTCTGATCGAGGCAGGACACCGCGTCTTCTACACCCGGACCAGCGATCTGGTGCAAAGGCTCCAGGCGGCCCGCCGCGATCTCGTCCTCGAGGCCGCACTGGCAAAACTCGACAAGTTCGACCTGATCATCCTCGACGACATCACCTACGCCCACAAGGATCAGGCCGAAACCGGCGTCCTCTTTGAACTGATCGCCCGGCGCTACGAATACCGCAGCATTGCCATCGCGGCCAATCAGCCGTTCAGCGGATGGGATCAGATCTTCCCGGACAAGGCCATGACCGTCGCGGCCATCGACCGCCTTGTCCACCACGCAAGCATCCTCGAGATGAACGCCGAAAGCTTCCGTCAGCGCGCCGCAGCCTCCAACAAGAATGCTCAAACCGCAGCGTCAGCGACAACCAACACCGACAACCAAAACGAAGGAGAAACCTGAGCCAAGACACCGAACCACACACCAATCCCGGCGGCTTCAAAACCGGCCAAGGTGGTTGTCGGTCAAGGACAAGGTGGTTGACGCTCTACAATAGCGCGAGTTCCTCGAAGTAAAGTGGGCCGACCTTTGCAATGGCCGGCCCTTGGATCGCCTACTGGACGACCCCGCAATGAACCTGACCACTGGCGCCATCTTGCGCCGCATAACTGAAGCCGACCTTTCGGCCGCAAGCCATAAGCTTGCGACCGTCATCCTCGACGGCATCGCCTGGAAGGACGACTACAATGGGCTTGAGCGTGGCACAGCCGCGTTCACGCTCGCGCATTTGGCTGACAAGATGGGCATGTCGCGGCAGTATTTGACCGCTTTGCTTGCCGAGTTGGGCGAGTCCACCCTTGAGCTGGTTCGCTGGAAGCCAAACGGCAAATTTGCGCCTTGGCTTTTTCGCTTCGGCGCGGCCGAAGAAGATGAAATCTTGCAAGATGTCGTGTCAGCCACAGGTGACACATCACTATCCAGAGACTCTCGAAACAAAACTATCTTCGTTGGAAAGATCGAAATCGGTGCTGCAAGCAATGTCTATCACACGCCTTGGGCTGACCTGATTAAAGCTGCGAAGACCTCGCTCGCCTGTTGGAATGTCGATACCCAGGCAATCTGGGATCGCTTCGTGGCCTTCAACAAGGCGAGGGGAAACTCAGCGGTGCCCGCGGGGTTTTTGCTCGGATTCATGCGGAAGTGGCGGAGTTCGGCAGGTGCGAGAACGAGGTCCATTGCGGATGCCAAATCTCGGCGCGCGCCTGATCCGTCTGAGCAGGAGTTGCACCGCCTGATCAAGGCGGCGCCCAGCAAAAATCGGGAGTTTCATGCATCAGATCTCTGCAGACTGATCGGTCAGGCTGCCTACGATGCTCGAGTCCTGGACGTCGTTCGACAGTTCGGATGGCCCAACTTCGCAGCGATCCTAGCGGTTCATGGACGGGCTGTATTGGCAGGGGAGATTCCCCGTTGAGGCCAAGGTTTTCTAGATGCGCCAATCGGCTAGTCGACTGCAGGCCGAAGACGCAATATCCGCTGTTCAAAGCCTCGCTTCACAGAGGCGAACAGTGCCTCGGGGAAACCGACCGGCATATCAGCAAGCGCCGTGGCAAATGCCTGCTCCGCTCTTGTGGGGATGTCCGTGAAGATACTCGCGACCTGTTCACGGGAAAACCCGGCAGCCAGACCCGTCTCGACGAAGTGACGGCCCTGGATTTCGGAGACCTTGTAGTGACGGCTTTTCCCGGTTCGCATCGCGAGCTTCATGTCCTTGATCTGAAGCTGCCCGGCATCCAGCGAAGGCTGCGCCGTCAGGACATCGTAAAGCGGCGTCATGGTGAAACGGCCGCCCGGCATCAGCGCGATACTGAAGTTCTTGGCATGCCCATCGGTCGCGCCGATCAGCCAGAACAGGACGGCGGTCTTCAGGAAGTTGGCCCGGTCGCGCAGCGGCTCGTCACCACCCTGAAGCAGGCCGCAGATCTCAACGATGCCGGGGCCGCCTTCGCTCTGGTACTTGCGGGTCGGCGGGACGGATAGCGCTTGGCAGCAATCCTCCTGAGGCAGCCGGATCAGCCGCCCGTCGCGGGCGCGAAGCCGGTCGAAACGCTCGATGACCAGCGCCTTGGTCCCTGCGAAGGTGGTGATCTCTGTTCGAGCGACGGGCAGGCCGAAAGCGGCCATCAGACGCAGGCAGAAGTGCTCGTTTTCGACGCTGTCGGTCAGGTCCATGCCGTTGGGCAAGGTGCCGATCGCGGGCTTCAGGATATGAGTTGTGGGGGTCGTGCCGGTCGGTTCAACCCATTGGCCATCTTGGAGCAGCAGCGCGGTCTTTTCTTGTGCCCCAGCAACGGAGATCCGGAAATCCCGCTCGGCGCGGATGCCAAGCGGCGTGCGGCCGAGATCCTTCAGCATTGCGGCGATCTGGGCATCGCTCAGCGGTTCTCCCGTCAGCACCCGGCAATCCGCAGGCTCTTCCCCTTCGGCGAGGAATTGCAGTGCGCCGACGCAGTCACGCCCGATCCGTGCCAAGAGGCTGTAGGCATCAACACCGTCCGCGCCGACCCGTTCCGCCACACGCCGACGGATGTCATCACTGTCCGGCAGGAGGTTCTCGAAGACAGCGATAACCGGTTGGCCAACATACCGCTCAGCCCGCAGGGGCAACGAGCGGGAGATGGGCAAGGTGTTTTCCCAAGCCAGCCACTCTGGAGCATAGGTGAAGGCAAAGGCCCCGTCCGGTTCACGGAAGTATTGCCCCACCTTGCGGCGGTTCATGTACACGTCGAGCGGGTCATAGGCGCGCTTGCGCCCCATCAAAAGATGTCCTCAAGATCGCCGGGCGTCATCTTGCTGCGTGGGACGATGTGTAGCTCCATATCGAGGGCGGCGAGCAGATCGAAGATCGTATCGACCTTTGCCCCGCTGGCGCTGGTCTCGATGTTGGAAACCGTGCGCTGCCAGATGCCCGCGCGTGCAGCAAGATCGGCCTGCGTCAGGTTTTGGATCTTCCTTGCCTCGCGCAGTACGTGGCCAAGGTCCTTTGTGGTGCGAGCGATCCGGTCCATCAGGTGATCCTTTTCGCCAGAATATGATGGCTGGATCATTAACTGTCAATATCCTGTTTAGATCATAACGTGCAAAAATCATCCAAAGATCATAGATTAGCGCGGCTATCTTTAAAAGCGACACCGGCACGCAGTGACCGGGAGACCAGCCGCTTTCCACTCTGGAAATCCATCAACCAGCCGCCGTGCCTTGCGCCCTTGCGCGCGCAGGGCGGCCACCGCCTCGAAGGCGAAGACGCAATAGGCCCCACGACAATAGGCGATCACCTCGCGGCCCGGATCAAGTTCTGCCAGCCGATCCTGCAATTCGTCCAATGGGATGTTGACGGCACCAGGAAGATGACCCTGCCCGAATTCATCCTGTGGCCTGACGTCCAGCACGGTCACCAGACCGGCCCCGACCCGTTCGAGAAGGTCTTCACGCGACACCGGCTCGAAGCTGTCGCGGTCAGCAAAATACCCGCGACGGATACGGTCGACCTCGGCCAGGTTGCGTTCCGCCTGATGGCGCAGCGCGGTCAGAAGGTCTGTGACCCCGTCATCGGCCAGCCGATAGTAGATGAACTTGCCATCCCGCCGGTTTGCAACAAGCCCGGCGCGGCGGAGCTGTTGCAGGTGCTGGGACGCATTGGCAAGCGACAGCCCGACACGGGTGGCCAGCGCGTCGACCCCGCGTTCACCCTGACCGAGATGCTCCAGCAGCTCCAGCCTGTGCGCATGCCCAAGGGCACGCGCGACACCGGCGAACTCTGCAAGGATGGCCTGTTTCGGGCCCATTGACATGCACGTCTTCTCCACGCTACTTCAATCAATAGATCACTTGATTGTAAAACGTGACGGCCCCCAATGCAAGTGCATCCCGGCCGTCCGCATCCGGGAGACCATCATGATCCTGCGCCAGTTCCTGCACACCGATCCCGTCGCGGCATCTTATCTCTTGGGGTGCGGCGGCAAGTCCGCCGGTGCCGTGGTCGATCCGGTCGGCGACATTGTCCCGTATCTGGCGGCTGCCGAGGCAACTGGGATGCGTATCCTTTATGTGATCGACACGCATCTGCACGCCGATCACCTCTCAACCGGGCGCGCGTTGGCCGAAGCGGCAGGGGCGCAATATGTGCTGCACGCGGGTGCCGCCACCAGCTATGCCTTCAAGGGCGTTCGGGATGGCGATCTGCTGGAGCTTGGCAATGTGGCCATGTGGGTCATGCACACGCCGGGCCATACCCCTGAGCATATCTCGTTGGTCGTGACCGACCGCACCCGGTCCGAGGACCCTTGGTTCATTCTGACAGGGCATACCCTGATGGTTGGCGATCTGGGCCGCACCGAATTGGCCACCAGCGCCGAGGCGGGCGCGCGCGACCTGTTCCAAAGCGTGCAGGCTCTCAAAGCCCTTCCGGACTGGCTGGAGGTGTTGCCGGGTGCCTATTCGGGGTCGGTCTGTGGCCGCTCCTTAAGTGGCAAGCCAACATCGACCATCGGCTTTGAGAAGCGCCACAACCGGGCGTTCCGGGTCGAGGATGAAGCCGCGTTCGTGCAGATGATGGTCACGGATATTCCACCCCCGGGTGCTGCGCAGATCCGTGCCGTGAATGCGGGTCAACTGGCAGCGGCAGAATGACGGTCGCGGCCCCGGATTCCGACGTAGGGCTGTCGCTGGGTATTCAGGAAAACCTGACGCAGTTCGTGCATCAGCTGATCCAGGTTCTGCTGGTGGGCTTTGCGCTTGGCATGATGCGCACCGTGGTTCCCGCCCTGGCCGAAACCGAGTTCGGCGTCGCCAAGGGATCGTTCCTGCTGCTGACCGCATTCGTCGTGGCTTTTGGCGTGGTCAAGGGCGTACTGAACTTCGTCGCCGGCCGGCTGTCCGAGCGGATCGGGCGCAAGCGGGTGCTGCTCTTTGGCTGGATCGCCGCAATTCCTATTCCGGTGATGATTTATTTCGCCCCAAGCTGGGGCTGGATCGTGGTGGCCACTGTGCTGCTTGGCGTCAATCAGGGGCTGTGCTGGTCGATGACCCAGACGTCGAAGCTGGACGTCACGCGGGCCGATCAGCGCGGGTTGACCTTGGGGCTGAACGAGTTTGCGGGCTATGTCGGCGTGGCGCTGGCGGGGATCATCACGGCCTATGCCGCAAGTGCCTGGGGCGCGCGGCTGGGACTTCTGGTCTTTGGCGGGGTGGTGATTGCGCTGGCGCTGGTGCTGACGCTGGTCTGGGTCAAGGATACCTTGCCTTGGGCAAAATCCGAAGCCGCGCGGCACAAGGCCGGTGGAGCCGCAGGCGCTTATCGTCCGCGTTACCCGCACGGCGTGCCGGACCATCCCACAACATGGGAGGTGTTCGCGCTGATGACGTGGCGCGACAGACGCCTCGCGGCGGTGTCGCAGGCCGGGCTGGTCGAAAAGTTCGTCGATGCGCTGGTCTGGGTGATCCTTCCGGTTTTCCTGATCGCCCGGGGCGTCAGCCTGCCCGATATTGGCTGGATCGTCGGCTGGTACGGTCTGGTCTGGGGCGGCTCGCAGCTGTTCACAGGGCGGCTGTCTGATCATGTCGGGCGGCTCTGGCCGAACGTGCTGGGCATGTGGATCTGCGGCGCGGGGGTGGCGATGATCGTGCTGGGTCAAGGCGCGGTCTGGTGGTCGGTTTCTGCCGCCGTCACCGGCTTTGGCATGGCGCTGCTTTATCCCAACCTGTCGGCTGCAGTGGCCGACATCACTCCCCCTACCTGGCGCGGATCAGCCATCGGGATTTACCGGTTCTGGCGGGATCTGGGCTACGGCATCGGCGCGCTTGGCCTGGGGCTGACCGCGCACTTCTATGGCTCGACCGAGGCCGCGTTCTGGTTCGTGGCGCTGTCGATGTTCGCCTCAGGTGCCTTGCTGCTTTGGTGGGGCGAAGAAACCCATCCCCGTCTGAACCCCGCACCTCCAGGAGCCACCACATGAAACACCTCTTGATCCTGAACGACGCGCCCTACGGCACCGAGCGCAGCTTCAATGCCTTGCGCATGACCCATGCGCTGGCCAAGCATGATCCCGAAGGTGATATCACCGTCTTCCTGATGGCCGATGCTGTGCTTTGCGCCAAAACGGGGCAGAAAACCCCAGAGGGGTTCTACAACATTGAGCGGATGTTGGGCCGGGTGCTGTCAGCGGGTGGCAAGGTGCTGCTGTGCGGCACCTGCATGGACGCGCGCGGGCTTGCAGTGGACGAAATCACACTTGGGGCTGCACGCTCCTTGATGGATGAACTTGCCGAGACGACGCTCGCCGCAGACAAGGTTCTGATTTTCTAGAGTGTCAGCCGCCGTGACAGTTCGCGGTAAAGGGCCTCGCGCGACACGCGGTGTTCGGCGTCAACATCCTGTTGACGGCCTTTGTCCGGAAGGACACGACCCTCGCCAAGCCACGCATCCAGACGTTCTGCAACCGTCCGAAAGGTCCGGATTTCTGCCCGCATCTTTGACAGAGGTACCGGGGTCGGACCAAGTCGCCGCCGTGTCTTCATCAGTGTCGTCGCGCAATGCCGGGACCTGACCGTATTCAGGCAGCCGCATAGGACGCGAACACTGTGGTCGCCCCATCCCGCCCGATCAGGATCACGTCATAGGCTTCGCGATGGTCTTCAGGTCCCATTCCGG
Organism: Roseobacter sp.; assembly: GCA_024636425.1. GTDB lineage: Bacteria > Pseudomonadota > Alphaproteobacteria > Rhodobacterales > Rhodobacteraceae > Sulfitobacter. Next base: position 5,344 of record JAGXHB010000194.1, on the reverse strand, counting down.
GTGGAAGGTCAAGCGAAGATTGCAGCTGCTGGTGCAATCAAATTGCCGCAACAACTTTGGCCAGTAGGTCGCGCACCTGACCAGCGACAGCATGCAAGGCGGGATTGCTGATGGCCTGCATCGACGCCACCGGATCAATCGCACTTACCTCGACCCCACCTTCGACCTCGCGCAGGATAACATTGCAGGGCAGCATCGCACCGACGCGCGGTTCCATCCCGATGGCTTCCATCGCCATCTTCGGGTTGCATGCCCCAAGAATGCGGTAGGCTGGCATATCCACGTCCAGCTTCTTCTTCATCGTTGCCTTGACGTCGATTTCGGTCAATACGCCAAAGCCGTTAGCGGATAGTGCGGCACGCGTCCGGGCGTCGACCACGTCAAAATCGGCACCCGTGATCAGGCGGTTGATCGTGTAGTCCATCGGGTTTCCTTTAAGCTATTTGCGCAGGTATTTGACCAGCGCCGCAATCGCTAGACCGACCAGCACAAGGGTGACGATCATCCAGAGCCAGCCAAAGCCCATTCCGAATCCCATACCATAGCCGTTCATCTTCATGGCCTCCTGATCTGTGTCGGGATTTCTCCCGCTAACCGGAGCTTCGCCCAGTTAGCGGGAGAAAAAAGGCGCGTCAGTTGTTGCCCATCATTCCATGACCCATGCCCGGCATGTTGCCCTGCTGCCCGCCCATGTGGCTTTGCATCATGTCTGCCATGGCGGCCATTTCAGCCTCCGTCACTTGCGCATCCCCATCGGCGTCGTGCATCTGGAAGGCACGCACGGTCATTGGTCGGGTATGGGCCGCATGCATCACCGCGAATTCCTCCAGCGACAAAGTACCGTTGGCGTCGGTGTCGTAAGTCTTGAGTTCAGCCTGAATTCCGGCTGTCATTTCCTCGGGGCTGAGCGTGCCGTCTTTGTTGGTATCGAATGTGGCCATGGCATAGCTCTGGCCGCCGGCCATCATTCCCATGGCGCCACCCATCATACCGCCATGCTGGCCCATCATGCCCATGCTTCCGTCCATCATGCCATCATGCTGCATCTGGCCCTGCTGGGCGACGACCGGTACGGCGACAGCGGCAACGCCAAGAGCGGCAACGGTAGCGAGGGCGAATTTTGTCGAGCGTTTCATTCTGTCTCTCCTGGATCAGATTGCGATTGGTCCAATCTGGGCGCGAGGTGTCCCACAGGTTTGTCAGGGCGACGCCTGTTTTGTATCAAACTGTCGCAAGCCAAGGTCCTGAGAGAGGTTTGCGACAATCTTCTGTCCGCAGCACCACCGTGTTCAGCTAGGGTCGACATCAGGAGACAAGATGATGACCCAGCCGCCGCATATTCTGATCGTCGATGACCACCGTGATATCCGCGATGCCCTGGTGAAATATCTGGAAAAGAACGGCATGCGCGCGACTTCTGCCGCCAATGCCGTCGCAATGGATGCGGCGATGAAGGTGGGTCAATTCGATCTGATCGTACTGGATGTGATGATGCCAGGCGAAGATGGCCTGTCGGTCTGCCGACGTTTGCGCGCACAGGGCACCATTCCGATCTTGATGCTGACAGCCCTGGGTGATGAAACTGACCGTATCGTGGGGCTGGAGATCGGGGCGGACGATTATCTACTAAAACCCTTTAATCCGCGTGAGTTGCTGGCCCGGATCAAGGCGATCCTGCGCCGATCCGACCGGGGGGGCGTCGTTGGTGGCAGCCTTGCCGGGCACAGATTGGCCTTCGACCGATGGGTGCTTGATACCGACCGCCGGACCCTGACCGACGACGATGGCATCGAGGTCGCACTGACAACGGCTGAATTCCGTCTGCTGACCGTGTTTCTGGAACGGCCGCGCTTCGTGCTCAGCCGCGAACAACTTCTCGATCTTACATCGGGTCGCGCCGCACAGGTGTTTGACCGTACCATCGACAACCAGATTAGCCGCTTGCGCCGCAAGATCGAGGCCGATCCGGCCAAGCCTGCGCTGATCGCAACTGTCTGGGGGGGTGGCTACAGCCTTGCCGCTGACGTCAGTGCAATGCCATGAGCGCGCACTTCTCGATATTGCGCAAGCTCTTCCCGCAATCTCTTGGCGGGCAGTTGCTGATCATGTTGCTTTTGGCGTTGGCCATCACACAGGGGTTTGGCCTGTTGCTGCTAACAGACGAGCGGAACCGGGCAGTTCGTGCGGCCCTCGGGCTGGAGGCGGCAGGGCGCGCCGCGAATGTTGTCTTGCTTCTGGATGGCGCCCCCACTGATCTGCGCACGTCGATACTCCGCGCGGCAGATTCTCCGCTTGTTCGGTTTGAAGTCGGGCCCGAGCCCACAGCGTCTCACGACAGCGCCGAGGCGGACATGGTTCTGCGCCAGATCCGCCAGATCCTTGGCGAACCGGAGCGGGAAGTTCGCGCCGATGTGCATGCGCTTTCCGTAGCGTCCCTGCCATTGCCAGAGGGAGTACCTGCGTCCATGCGCCCGATGCATGAGGCGATGATGGCGGGGCGAACCGACCCCATTGAGCTGTCGCTGTCGATCCGTCTTGCGGCGGGCGATTGGCTGAACGTGCGCACGATGTTTTACCGCCCTGCTCTGCAGTTGACTCCGCAGGCCCTGCTGCCGGTGGTGTTAATGGCGGTGGCCGTAGCTTTGGTGGCATGGTGGACCGCGCGGCGCGTCGTCGGCCCGATGCGTGCTCTTGCTATTGGCGCCGACCGCTTGGGCCGCGGGCTTGATGCCGATCCGCTGCCGATGACGGGGCCGTCCGAGGTGCTCGAGACCACGCTGGCCTTCAACCGGATGAAAGCCAGACTGACCCGCTTCGTGAACGAGCGCACGCACATGCTCGCTGCCCTGAGTCATGATTTGCGCTCACCTCTTACAGCAATGCGTCTCAGGATCGAAATGCTGGACGAAACCGAGGATAGCGTACGCCTGAAGGCATTGGTCGGGGAAATGCAGGCCATGGTCGAGGCAACCTTGGAATTCGCACGCGGGGTTGCGCGGGCAGAGCCCGCCGCTAAAGTCGATCTTGCCGCCCTGCTCGCTGATCTGGTCAACGATGTCGGGGGAGATCGGGCCATTCTTGCCACGTCGTCGCCTCTGCCCATTACCATCCGCCCGCACGCCCTGAACCGCGCTCTAAGGAACCTGATCGATAATGCTGTCCGCTATGGCGGTGTCGCGATGGTTAAGTTGGACCGATCGCCGGGACTGGCCGTCATCACTATCGCGGACAAGGGCCAGGGACTGCCAGAAGAACAGCTTGAAGCGGTCTTTGAACCGTTTGTACGCTTGGAAGGGTCTCGCAGCCGAGATACCGGCGGCGTCGGCCTTGGGCTGGCAATCGCCCGCACGATCATTCAGGCGCATGGCGGCACAGTCGTTCTCCGCAATGTGGCGGCAGGTGGACTGGAAGCAGTTGTGTGTTTGCCACTCGGTGATGCGTGATCTCAACTCACAAGAGCGCCCAACATTCTTGGGCTATCGAAGCCGAACCCCAGAAAAAGAAGCTGTGGTCACATCCGGCCGCTAAACTGCCGCACGCCACATCCTGAAACGCCCCTGGCCGGTCACCTCGCGGATCAGCCCACGCATCTCCATCCAAGCCAAGTTTCGCTGAACTGCCGCACGGCTGGCGCCGATCAGAGTCTCGGCCATTGGCGCCGAGACGAGTGGCCATTCGGCAAGTATCAAGCGCAGTGCCGGAGGGGTACGGCCAGACAACACCGACATGACAGTCTCCGCTTGGGTAGACCATATTTCGAGATCGTCGAGATGCCGCATCGCTGCGAGGCATGCGTTGTTCATCCCGTCTAGCCATCGGATCAACCGCTCTGCTGGAGGTCCGCCGGCACGAAGCCCCCTTGCCCCACCCATTGCTACCGGTGCGAAAATCGCACCCTTTCCTTCGGCGGCAGCAATCCGGCCTGCCGTGACCGCGGCTTCCATTCGGTCACCATGCTGACCGAGACCTGCCAGGCTCCAAAGGTGGAAGCCCAGACAAGCCCGGGTGATCGGGTGTAAATGTCGGGCGGCACCCATCAAGGCGAGCCAGCCATCGGCGCGATCAGAGAAACGCTCGGCGTCATCCGCCATGTTGTCAGGGTCCCGCCGGTCGAGAAAATCGGCCAACCCGGCTTCCGGGCCAGGCCCTCCAGTAAGACGTCGAACGGCCCATCCAACGCGTGACAGCGCCCCAGAGTCTTCCTGAGCGCCAGACAGACGAAGCGCAATCCATAGTGCAAGGCGGTCAGGGCTGACTCGATCGCCAACAAACCAGCTCAGCTGTGCAGCCTCGATCAGAGCCAATCTGTGCAGCCAACCCGATGGGCCACGTCGCAGACGGTCGTCAAGCGCGCCCAGTCTTCCGGCTACTCATGCGAGGCGCGCCGCACAACCCGCTTCTGCCCGAGCCCAATCCGCAATGACTGAGGTTTCACTGGGCTCAGCCAATGGGCCGGTAGGCAGATAATCCGGTTCCTGTTCCATCGGGCCGGGCAGGAACCACAGGTCGTCCTCAGACACCTGTCCGCCCCCCTCGGGATTGCCGAGGGTTTCGTCAGGATTATCAGGCAGAACAGAGAGATGGGGTTTCATATGTGCAAAGTACGCCTTTTATGCAGATTACCCAAGGGTTTTCTCTGGGGCTTCATTTACTCCTTATATAGTACGCGCGCGCGGTGTCCGTGAAGAGCGCTCTGGTCGCGTCCAGTGCATGGAAACCAAGGGGTTTCCAGCGATCAGCGCCACACAGCATGCTCTTGCATCTTTTTACAAACGGTCGTTTAGGGCCTGTGGACATTCAGGATTCCTATTGGGCTTAATTTCTGATTCAAACTTCCAAAATGGAGGTTTGAATGAACGAGCAGCGATTTGTGGTGTCGGACATCTTGTGGCAGCGGCTTGAGCCGCATCTTCCAGGTAAGGTCAGTGATGCCGGAGTCACCGCAAAGGACAATCGCTTGTTTCTGGAAGCGGTCTTTTGGCGGGTGCGCACCGGGTCGCCGTGGCGCGACCTGCCGCCTGCCTTTGGTCACTGGAACAGCCAGTTCCGGCGGTTTCGCCGGCGGGCCAGGGCCGGAGTATTCGAGAGTCTTTTCAAAGCTATGAGCGAAGACCTCGACCTCGAATACGCGCTTATCGATGGAACCATCGTTCAGGTCCACCAAAAGGCAACCGGCGCAAAAGGGGGACTCAACATCAGGCCATTGGCCGCTCGCGCGGCGGATTAACAACTAAAATCGTGGCATTGGTGGATGCGCTCGGCAATCTGGTGCGCTTCCTGCTGCTGCCGGGACAAGCGCATGATATGAAAGGTGTCGCGCCGTTGATCAGGGACGTTTCTTTTG
>JAGXHB010000193.1 GCA_024636425.1 Roseobacter sp. | reverse complement strand
TGGATCAAGACCGGCTGGAAAGAAGAGCGCCTGATCTATCGCCACTGGTTCAACGAACGCACCCAGAAACGGCGATTTTACGGGATGTTCGACTTGCAAAAGCGCTTCGGCCTGACACGCAAGATCCCGCAGGATCTGCATGTCCAGATCGGGAGCCAATGGTGGTGCCTGCGCCGCCAGACGATTGAGGTGGTGCTTGAGTTCACCAAGCGTCGCAGGGACGTAATGCGGTTCTTTCGCACGACATGGATCCCGGACGAGACCTTTTTTCAAACCATCGTCCGCCACTTGATCCCTGAACAGGAAATCCGGTCCCGCACGCTGACATTTCTGATGTTCACTGATTACGGCATGCCGCTGACGTTTTACAACGATCACTACGATCTGCTTCTGGCGCAGGATTATCTCTTTGCGCGCAAGATCAGCCCGGAGGCAGCCGATCTAAAACGCCGTCTCGGCTTGCTTTACTCCGCGCATGGCGTGGAATTCCAGATCAGCAACGAAGGCCGCAGCCTGTTCAACTTCCTCAGCGGGCGCGGACGCATCGGGCGCCGTTTTGCAACGCGTTTTTGGGAAACCGAAAGCACGCTTGGCCGCGAACGTGAACTGCTGATCGTGATCTGCAAGAAATGGCACGTCGCCAAGCGCGTGCTAGAGCGGATACGGCAGACCACCAACCTGCCGTCTATCGAATACCTGTTTAACGAGGAAAGCACGCCCCTGCCCGATCTTGGCGGCATCCAGACCTCACTTGGCAAACGGACCCGCCACCGCCGCGCGCTCATGCGGATGCTGTTCGACTACTACGAAACCGACCGCCTGATCGTGTGCATGGATCCCGGCAATATCGACCTGCTCAACGACTTTGCGTCCGACCGTTCCGTCACCCGGATTCTCGAGATCGAATGCCAGTTTACGAATGACTACCTTGTCGGACACGCAATGCGGGTCGGCCTTGCCGGTGAGCGCACTTCAGAAGACACGCTGCAACGCCTGCTTCCGACAATCCGCAATGACATGGTGTTTGAATCCGACCGCATCCGTGATGCAAATTTCGAACATTATCAGCGCATGCGGCAATCTGCCTCGACCGAGGAAAATGCCACTGCGCTTGCCGCGTTCCTGCAAATCCCGCAGGAAAAGGCACATGAAATCGCCGATACCCACTACCTGTTTTCTGATTGAGGACTTTCTATGGCCTACGCCTATGACGACCAGAACATCTTTGCGAAAATCCTGCGCGGTGAAATCCCGAACACGACCGTGCTGGAAACAGACCACACCCTTGCGTTTCGCGACATCGAACCACAGGCCCCGACCCATGTGCTCGTGATCCCCAAAGGGCCCTATGTCAGCTTTGACCATTTTGCCGCCGACGCGACGGATGCCGAGGTCATCGACTTCGTCCGCACCATTTCCAAGGTGTGCAAGGCCGAAGGGGTGACGCTGGCCGATGGCGACGGCTTTCGCATGATCGCCAACGCGGGCAAACACGGTGTTCAGGATGTTCCGCATTTGCACGTTCACATCCTTGGCGGGCGGCACATGGGCCGCATGGTCAGCCGGACGGACTGATCGCGCCTTATCTGGCTCGTAGATATTTGGGGGGCTGAAAGGCGGGGGTAGCGCCCCCTCTTTGCCTTTAGCGTTTGCTCTGATCTTTACGGCCAGACCACCACCGCGAAAAGCGCCCCTGCCTTTCGGCCAGATTGTCTTCGAACCTTTCAAGCGACGGGTCGATGCGGGCTTTGCGGAACCTGCGCCACCGCACCCAAATCGCATAACCAATCGCGGCGAACAGTGTCAGGATGATGATATTGAGAAACGGGATGCCCTTGGACACATCCGGCCCCGCAACGGCACGTATGGATATGGCGTTTGGGAAAATCGACAGGAATTCATTGCGCCAGCCATAGTGCTTGATCGCGACGTATTGCGGATCGCCCGACGCCGACCTGAGGTCTGCGGCTTCGGCTTGCAGGTTCGTGGTGTCGAACTTGAAATAAGGCGGCCAGCCCCATCCCGTATCTTCGTTGCGGTAGACCATCACGTCACCTTTGGCCCGCCGGGTCTGGATAAAGAAAACATCGCGATTGACGGCTGTCGTGCTGTTCCCCACGCCCGCATTGGCCCAGAAGATTGAGTTTTCGCCAAAGTCGATGCGCTTTTCATAGGTATCGGTGATCCGCACGATGTCGACCTGCGGCAGCGTATAGTGAAAAAACGCGCCGATGACCGCCCAGATCGTGACCCAGAATACCCATTTGACGATTCCCATCAGCCCGCTTCCTTCAGCTAAAATTGGTAAGATACACGATCAGCACGATCAGTCCCACGGGCATGATATAAACCCCCAGGATCAACTTGCGACGGATCGAGCCATCATATTTTTTGAGCCCTCGTCGCACAAAACTGTCCCTGTCCACAAGCCGCGGGCCATCCAGCCACTTTTGCTGCAACTTACCGCGCCTGATGCGGCGGGAATAGACAGACAGTCCGGCATAGATGATGGTTAGCACGACAAAGCCGCCGATGATCAATTGCAGCAAAGCGCCCATCTTGTGCGTACCTTCATTCAGCGCGGTTTCGTCGGCAGGTTACAGCAAACTTCGCCCGCCGTCATCGCCGGCTTCAATCGCTCAACGGCCAGATGACGGTGATCTCCGTTCCTTGCTCGCGCTTGGGCGTCAACATTTTACCACCCAGTTGCTGTGCCGCCGCCAGAAGAATCCGCATCCCCAGCCCGTCACCTTCATGGTCTTCGGGCAGACCCGGTCCGTCATCAATGCCGCTGAGGTGGTAATACCCGTCCTTCTTCTCCCCGATCAGCCGGAATATCCCGTGATGCCGCCCGGTATAGGCATATTTGGCCGCGTTGGTCATCACCTCGTTGACGATCATCCCGACCGACGAGGCTGAGCGTGACGGAAGGCTGCATCTGGCAATCGAGCTTTCAACCTTCACCCCGGCGGGCATCTGTTCCTGGGTCGAGCTGACCACTTTCGACAGAAATGCGGCGACATCCACCGCAGCGCCCGTTTCCGTGAGGTACAGCGCCTCATGCAGACGGCTGATTGTAGCCAGCCGTCCCTGAACGGCATCCAATGCAGCGCGGGCTTCGGGTGATTTCTCGATCCGGGCCTGAATACGGATCAACGCCTCTAGGGATTGAAGCGAATTCTTGACCCGGTGATCGACCTCTTTGCGCAATATCTCGGCATCGGCCAATGCGCGGCGCAGTTCAATCTGCCGCATCGCCTGACCGGCAAGCGCCTTGAGCGCGCGGCGTTGAAAGTCGTTAAGGACTTTGGGTTCGCGGCCCAAAACGCAAAGCGTGCCCAAAGCCAGCTTGTTGTGATCCTCAAGAAGCGCACCGGCATAAAATCGGACAGCTTCGCCGCCTGTCACAAAATTATTGTCGGCTGTGCGGGGGTCGGCTGCGGTATCTTCAATCTCGAGATAGCTTTGGGCCGCAATGGCATGCGCGCAAATGCTGTCCTTGATATCACTGCCTACGGTTTCTGTGCCGACTTTGGACTTGAACCACTGCCGGTCCTCGTCAACCAGTGTGATCAGCGCGACCGGTACATCGCAAATCTCGGCGGCCAGTCGGGTAATGTCGTCAAAGCCTTCGTCCGGTGCGGAGTCGAGGATGTTATACCCCCGGAGCAGCGCCAGACGCATCTCCTCCTGCTCGATCAATTCAGCTTTCATGGAAACTACTTTCGAGCGGAAGTGCCATCTGTGCACATTTAAAACAGGAAACTCGCAACAACAGAATGTACTGGCGCTTCATACCGGACATCAAGGATTTAAAAATAGACATATTCGCCACTTCGTCAAGCAGACTGGCCTGCGCGACGCCGGATGCTTTTAAACGAATAATATCAATATCTTATGAAAACAGTCTCGACGCCCGGCATCATTCATTATGTGTTGCCGGGCGGGAGTTTGTTCGTAACGAGTTATCCGATGACGTTAAATTCGGGCCCATAGGGATAGCCGGTAATGTTGTCATTTCCGTCTTCCGTGATGACCAAAATATCATGTTCGCGGTAGCCGCCTGCCCCCGGTTGGTCCACGCCGAGGGTCAGCATCGGCTCCATCGAGATGACCATGCCGGGCTCCAGAACTGTGTCGATATCCTCGCGCAGCTCCAGCCCTGCTTCGCGGCCGTAGTAATGCGACAGCACGCCAAAAGAATGGCCATAACCGAAGGTCCGGTATTGCAGCAAATCGCGTTCCTCAAAAAAGGCGTTGATCTTGTGGGTCACCTCGGCACAGGACGCACCTGGTTTCAGCAGGCTCATCCCGTATTCATGGGCCGCGACATTCGCCTCCCAGATCTTCAGGCTGGCGGCGTCAACTTCGCCTGCAAACATCGTTCGCTCAAGTGCTGTGTAGTAGCCCGAGATCATCGGAAAGGTATTCAGCGACAGGATATCGCCCAGTTCCAGCTTGCGGGCGGTCACAGGGTTATGCGCGCCGTCCGTGTTCAGACCCGACTGGAACCAGACCCACGTGTCGCGGTATTCGGCATCGGGAAACCGCTTGGCAATCTCAAGCTCCATCGCGTCGCGCCCTGCCATGGCGATGTCGATTTCGCGGGCACCGATCCTGACCGCGTCACAGATCGCATAGCCACCCACATCCGCAACTTCGGCCGCCTGCCGGATCAGCGCAATTTCCGCCGGTGATTTGTGCATCCGCTGGCGCATGGTGGTCTCGAACAGATCAACCATGGTGAGCGGCTCGAGAAAATCCTCAAGCTTGTCGCGCTGCATCAGGGTCAGGTGGTCGCCTTCATAGCCGATAACACCGCCCTTGCCCGCAACGGAGGCCACAGCGCGCCAGTAATTGTCGCGCTGCCAGTCAGTATAGGTGATGTTGTCGGCAAAGCTGCGCCGCCACGGCTGGCCTGCATCAATCCCCGCTGAAATGGTCACGCAGTCGGTGTCTGTGACGACCAGACCGTAGGGGCGACCGAATGCGCAGTAAAGGAAGCCGGAATAATACGCGATATTGTGCATCGACGTGAACACGGCAGCGGTTGCACCGGCGACGTCCATTCTCTCGCGGAGTTCTTCCAGCCGCGCTTCGTATTCGGCAGCCTCGAACGGCAGCGGAGATTTCTCGCCATTGTGAAAGCGGTACATGTCAGGACGTGCGATTTTGGATGTGGTGGTCATAACAGACCCTCCCTTGCAGAAAGGTCCCGGCGTTCAGGACGCAAAGGCCATGCGACAGGGACGACGCCATCGTCCCGGACCCTGCACCATCCTTTGCCCATTTCGCAGTCCCGATCAAGGGGTCACTTGATCCCCAGCAATGCCTTGACCATGTCGCTTTCAGGGTCTTCCAACAGGTCGATGATGTCAAAGTGATGCCGTCCTTCGACCACTGTTTGTCTGGCCCCCCAGACGCGCGACAACAGGTCCGCCTGCTCCAGAAACACGGGGCGCTCATCGGCACCGACCCAGACGGTGACATTCACACCATGCGGGGGAGTCATGTTGGCGGGGCTTTCCACGGTCGCCTCGGCCTCGGTCAGCTTCAGGATCTCGTTCATCGACGTTTGCAACAGCGGCGTCAGGTCAGCGACCGGAGAGATAGATACGATGTTGGCGATCCGTTCGCGGACATCCCCGGACAGGATCAACGGATCCGTCATCCGGCAGACCAGTTGTCCCCCCGCAGAATGTCCGACCAGCGAGAGTGGCCCTTGCGTGCGCTTGGCAATCTCGGACATGGCGCGGGCCACCTGTCCGGTGATCTGCGTGATTTTCACATCCGGGCACAGATCATAGCCGATCATCGCAACGGCATAGCCTCGCGCCAAAGGCCCCGCCGCCAGATGCGACCAGTCGGACGGCGCAAAAGCCTTCCAATAGCCGCCATGCACAAAGACGACCGTGCCGCGCGACACCCCTTCGGATTCGAAAAAGTCGTAGACCTCGCGGTCGGTCGGGCCATATGAAATACCCTTTTGCGCCCGAAACCCCAATGACTTGCGAAACGCGGCCGCAGCCTTCTGCCAACGGGGAGGATAGTCCTCTGCCCCTTCAATATATGCGGCATTGGCGTAGGCGTCATCTAATTGCATCTGCGTCTCCTTGTGGTTCCATGACAATCTGGAACTAGACAATCATAGCGAATGTTGGTTTGGGTGCCATATACAAATGCGGAGAGATCGAAATGACTGACGCCAAGACAGACCTTAAATCCATGCTCAAGGATCCGAGCCTGCTGGAAACCCGCGCCTATATCGGTGGCAAATGGGTAGATGGCGAAGATGGCACATTCGATGTGACAAACCCTGCGCGCGGCGATGTGATTGCCAAGGTTGCCGACCTGAGCCGTTCGCAGATTGCCGGGGCCATCGCACAGGCCCATGCCGCCCAAAAGGAATGGGCCAAGTGGACCGGCAAGGAACGTGCCGGCGTCATGCGCAAGTGGTTCGACCTCATGATGGAAAATCAGGACGATCTGGGTGCCATTCTGACCGCTGAACAGGGCAAACCGCTGGCCGAAGCCAAGGGCGAGATCGCCTATGGTGCGTCGTTCATCGAATTCATGGGCGAAGAGGCCAAGCGCGTCTATGGCGAGACGATCCCCGGTCACCAGCGTGACAAGCGCATCACTGTCATCAAGCAGCCCATCGGTGTCGCCGCATCCATCACACCCTGGAACTTCCCCAACGCGATGATCACCCGCAAGGCGGCACCCGCGCTTGCAGCAGGCTGTGCGTTCGTGGCGCGTCCTGCAAGCGAAACGCCCTTGTCCGCGATTGTCATGGGCGTTCTGGCCGAACGTGCCGGTATTCCTGCTGGCGTATTCAACGTATTGCCCACGTCGTCCTCGTCAGAAGCTGGCAAGGAATTCTGCGAAAACCCTGCAGTGCGCAAGCTGACCTTTACCGGATCGACTGAAGTGGGCCGCATCCTGCTGCGTCAGGCTGCGGATCAGGTCATGAAATGTTCGATGGAGCTGGGCGGCAACGCGCCCTTCATCGTGTTTGACGATGCCGATCTGGACGCCGCTGTCGAAGGCGCGATCCTGTGCAAATTCCGCAACAACGGCCAGACCTGTGTTTGCGCCAACCGGATTTATGTGCAGGCCGGTGTTTATGACGCCTTCGCTCAAAAGCTGAAAGCGCGCGTCGAGAAGATGAAAGTCGGTGACGGCTTTGAAGACGGGGTCGAGCTTGGTCCGCTGATCAACGGCGACGCTTCTGAAAAGGTGCAGGAGCATGTCGAAGATGCTCTGTCCAAAGGTGCCGAGTTGCTCCTTGGCTCGAAAGACGAAAAGATGGACGGAAACTTCCTTGCCCCCACCATCATCACCGGCGTGACGCAGGACATGAAAGTGGCCAAGGAAGAAACCTTTGGCCCGCTGGCACCTTTGTTCAAGTTCGAGAACGAGGACGAAGTGATCGAGATGGCGAACGACACCATCTTTGGCCTCGCATCCTATTTCTACGCCAAGGATCTCAGCCGCGTCTACAAAGTGGCCGAAGCGCTGGAATATGGCATCGTCGGCGTCAACACCGGCATCATATCGACCGAGGTGGCACCGTTCGGCGGCGTCAAGCAGTCGGGTCTGGGCCGCGAAGGCAGCCACCACGGGATCGAAGACTACCTTGAGATGAAGTACATCTGCATGTCGGTCTGAACGACCCGCTTGCATCAGGTATCGGGCGGCGGGTGCATCCTGCCGCCCGTTTTCGTTCAGGCGGCCAACGCCTTGCGGATCAGGTTCCCCAGACGTTTCACCCCTTCAGCAATCCTTGTCTCGTCCGATGTCGAATAGCTGAGACGCAAGGTATTGCGCCCGGACCCGTCCGCGAAAAACGCATGGCCCGGCACAAAGGCGACTCGTTCGGTTTCCAGCGATTGCGCCAGCAGCGCGGCACCGTCGAGTGTTTCGGGCAATGTCACCCAGATGAACATGCCGCCCTCGGGCTTCGTCCAGCTGACGCTTTCCGGCATGTTGTCTTTCAGGGCCGTCAGCATGGCGTCGCGGCGGGGGCGGTACGCATCGCGGACGGTTTCGATGTGGCCGTCGAAATGCTGCTCTGCCACCTGGGCAATCGCAATCTGGTTCAAGGTCGCGCTGTGCAGATCCGCGGCCTGTTTCATCAACACAAGCTGGCTGATCACCGGCATCGCCGCGACCACCCACCCGACGCGCAGCCCCGGCGACAATGTCTTGGAAAAGCTCCCGCAATAGATCGTG
>JAGXHB010000030.1 GCA_024636425.1 Roseobacter sp. | reverse complement strand
GTGCTGGACGGTGGCCTGCCCAAGTGGATCGCCGAAGGACGCCCGACGGACGATATGGCACCGATTCCGCGTGACCGGCACATGACCGTGCGGTTTCAGAACCATCTTGTGCGCGACGTGACGCAAGTGGCGCAGGGCTCCAAGCTGAAGGATCCGCAAATCGTCGACGCGCGCTCCGCTGCGCGCTTTCGCGGCGACGCTCCTGAACCCCGCGAAGGCTTGCGCCCGGGCCATATCCCGGGGTCACGCAACGTGCCCTATGGCGATCTGCTGAATGAGGACAACACACTGAAAACACCCGACCAGACCCGCGCCGTCTTCGAGGCGGCGGGCATTGATCTGTCCCGTCCGGTGATCACGTCCTGTGGGTCGGGCATTACAGCCGCTGTTCTGGCGCTGGCATTGGAACGGGCGGGCCATCACAGTTGGTCCCTTTACGATGGATCCTGGGCCGAATGGGGAATGTTCCCCACTGTGCCCGTCGCGACCGGAGACGCATGATGTTCGAAACCCTGCAGGCGCAGCCCGCCGATAAAATTCTAGCCTTGATGCAAATGTACAAGGATGATCCCCGCGACATCAAGATCGACCTTGGCGTTGGTGTCTACAAGGACGCGACGGGCCTGACGCCGGTGATGCGCGCGGTAAAATCCGCCGAGCACCAACTTTGGGAGCAGCAGGACAGCAAATCCTATACCGGCCTTGCGGGCGATCCTGCCTTTGGCGATGCGATGGTGCAGCTTGTACTGGGCGATGCAGTCCCGCGTGGAAACGTTGCCGCCGCGGCCACGCCCGGTGGCACAGGGGCTGTGCGTCAGGCCTTCGAACTTGTTCAGATGGCGCGCCCCGATGCGCGGGTGTTCGTGTCCGACCCGACATGGCCGAACCACCTGTCGATCCTCAAATACCTCGGGATCGAAGTCGTCAATTACCGCTATTTCGACGACGAGACCCGTGGTGTAGATTTTGATGGCATGCTGGCGGACCTCAAGACAGCGAAACAGGGTGATCTGATCCTGCTGCATGGCTGCTGCCACAACCCGACCGGGGCCAACCTGAATGCGGCGCAATGGGACGACGTGATCAAGGTGCTGCAAGACACCGGTGCCACGCCCATGATCGACATCGCCTATCAGGGCTTTGGCGACGGTCTGGACGCAGACGCCGCAGCCACCCGCAAGATAGCGGCAGCGGTGCCCGAATGCCTGATCGCGGCGAGCTGCTCCAAGAACTTCGGTATCTACCGCGAACGCACCGGCATGCTGATGGCCGTGTCATTGGATGCGTCGGCGCAAAAGCTGAACCAAGGCACGCTCGCCTTTCTCAACCGGCAGAACTTCAGCTTTCCCCCGGATCACGGTGCTCGCGTCGTCACGATGATCCTGAACGACGATGCCCTGCGCGCCGACTGGATGGCCGAGCTTGAGGATATCCGCAACACCATGCTGGGCCTGCGCAGCCAGCTTGCGGGCGACCTGCAGCGCTTGTCCGGCTCGGACCGCTTCGGTTTCATCGCTCAGCACCGCGGCATGTTCTCGCGCCTTGGGACCACCCCCGAGATGGTCGAGAAACTGCGCGCGGATCACGGGATCTATATGGTCGGCGACAGCCGGATGAACATCGCAGGCCTCAACGCCACGACCGTGCCGATCCTCGCCAGGGCGATCATCGACGTAGGTATCTGACACCTCCCATCTTCACCCTTTCTTAAATACTCAAAAAAGGCCCGCGCTTGCCCGCGCGGGCCTTTTCCATTTTGTCCACACTGACCTTGTCCCGTCAGACGAAAAAACCCGGGCGCGAACGCCCGGGTTTCCGTCTGCCTGCCTGCAAACTCTCTTAGCTTTTCGAGAACTCGGGATAGGCTTCCATCCCCAGCTCCGACACGTCGAGACCAACGATTTCGGCCTCTTCGCTGACACGGATACCCATGACCGCCTTGAGGATCATCCAGACCACCAGCGATACGATGAAGACGAATGCACCGATCGACGCAAAGCCGATGATCTGAGTGATGAAGGATGTTCCGTCCGTATAGACCGGCACAACCAGCGTCCCCCAGAAACCGGCGATCAGGTGAACCGGGATTGCGCCCACAACATCGTCGATCTTGAGCTTGTCGAGGAAGGGAACCGCGAAGACCACGATCGCACCGCCCACGGCACCGATCCACAGCGCACCGAACAGCGTCGGGTCAAGTGGTCCGGCGGTGATGGATACCAGACCGGCCAGCGCGCCGTTCAGAACCATGGTAAGGTCGACTTTCTTGTACAGGATCTGCGTCAGGATCATTGCCGAGACAGCACCGGCAGCCGCCGCCATGTTGGTGTTGGCAAAGATCTGCGCCACGGCATCGGCGTCGATCATCGACCCCATTGCCAGCTGCGAGCCGCCGTTGAAGCCGAACCAGCCCAGCCACAGGATGAAGGTACCCAATGTGGCAAGTGGCAGGTTCGAGCCTTGCATTGGCACAACGCGACCGTCCTTGTATTTGCCGATACGTGGCCCAAGGATCAGGGCACCGGCAAGCGCCGCGAAGCCCCCTGCAGCATGTACCAGCGTAGAACCGGCAAAGTCGGAGAACCCGGCTTCGGACAACCAGCCCGCACCCCACTGCCAGCTTGCTTCGATCGGATAGATGAAGCCGGTCAGGACGACGGTGAAGATCAGGAAAGGCCACAGTTTGATGCGTTCGGCCAAGGTGCCCGAAACGATCGACGCTGTGGTTGCGCAGAACATCAACTGAAAGAAGAAGTCGGAGGCGTTGGAATAACCGCCGGCGTCGATTGTCGTCTTGATGTCTTTTGTCCCGAATGTGCCGAACACGCCCGAGATGATCCAGGCATCGCCGGGATACATGATGTTGTAGCCGACGAGCCAGTACATGATGGCTGCAAGTGAAAACAGCGCAATGTTCTTGGTCAGCTGGGTCGTGACGTTCTTGGAGCGGACAAGGCCCGCTTCAAGCATTGCAAAGCCGGCTGCCATCCAGAATACGAGGAAGCCGCCGATCAGGAACAGCAGTGTGTTGAAGATAAAGGCGGTCTCGGACGCGCTTGCAAATTCGGCGTCCTGAGCGAGGCCCAAGGTCGGCAACAGCGCGGCTGTGGCGGCCAAGGGAAGAAGAATACGTGATTTCATGTCGTCATTTCCTCAAGCGATAAGGGATCAGATGGCGTCTTCGCCGGTTTCGCCGGTGCGCACGCGAACGGCCTGTTCAACGTCGAGGACAAAGATTTTGCCGTCGCCGATTTTGCCGGTGTGTGCTGTGCGGGTGATGGTTTCGACCATTTGGTCAGCCAGCGCGTCTGCGACGACCAGCTCAAGTTTGACCTTCGGCACGAAGTTCACGACGTATTCTGCGCCACGATAAATCTCGGTATGACCGGACTGGGCACCAAAGCCCTTGATCTCGGTCACCATCAGCCCGCGCACACCCGCTTCGGTCAGTGCTTCGCGCACTTCCTCGAGCTTGAACGGTTTGATTGTTGCAATAATGAGTTTCACCTATAATCCCTCTTTTAGATGGCAGGTCTCCCCTGCGTTATGCCCTTGCAGAAAAGCGGCAGTTGGCGCTGCTTAGGAAGGGCGGAGGCATCTTCAGGAAGGCTAAATCAAGGCAATGCGCTTAAATATTGTGCATTAATCAAGAATAGATTAAAAAATGTGCATAAAATTGACGTGTGCAGGCAGTCTCAGCGCTAAACAAAGCGGCCATTGCACGGTATGGTCCAAAAAAATCGGTCGAGCGAGCAAATGAATGAGTGATTCACCCAAGCGAAAGCGGCCCTTGGTCGCTGACAGGCGTCATCCCACGAAAACAACTGGCTCTGGTCAGAAACGCCCGTCCAAAGCGACCCCCGCAAAACGCAAGCGTGCGCGTCCGGCCAAGCCGCGACGGGGTGGCGTCCTTGGCTTTCTCAGCGCCGTCGTCGGATGGTTCTTCAGGCTGATCTGGATCATCACATGGCGGGTGACGGCTGTGGCGCTGCTGCTGCTCGCGGTGGCCGTTGGATATTTCTATACGACGTTGCCGCCGCTGGAGCAGCTTCTTGACGGCCGGGCGCGTGGGTCGGTCACAATGCTGGACCGCGACGGGTCCGTGTTTGCATGGCGCGGCGACCAGTTTGGCGGCGTGGTGACGGCGGACAGCGTGTCACCCGATCTGAAGAATGCGGTGATTGCGACCGAAGACAAGCGGTTCTACCGGCATTTTGGCGTCAGCCCGCGCGGCATCGCGTCTGCGGTCAGGATCAACCTGTCGGAAGGGCGGGGGCCGCTGTCGGGACACGGCGGGTCAACCATCACCCAGCAGGTGGCCAAGCTGCTGTGTCTGGGCGAGCCTTACGATACGTCCTCTGGGATGACCGAACGTGAATACGAGGCCGATTGCCGTCGGACGTCGCTCAAGCGAAAAGCCAAGGAAGCAGTCTATTCCATGGCGATGGAGGCGAAATACTCCAAAGACGACATTCTGTCGATCTATCTGAACCGCGCTTATATGGGCGGCGGGGCCTTCGGGGCTGAAGCTGCGGCACAACGGTTCTTTGGCAAGCCTGCTTCGGCGCTCAAGCCCGCTGAAGGGGCAATGCTGGCCGGTCTTTTGACGGCACCCACCACGCTATCGCCGACAAACAATCTGGACCGGTCGCAGAACCGCGCTGCCACCGTTATCCGGCTGATGCAGGACCAAGGATATATCACGCAGGCGGAGGCTGAAGATGCCATTGCGAACCCTGCCCAGCTTTCCGAAGCAGCGGACGCAGAGGCAGGCGGATATTTCGCAGACTGGGTCATGTCCTCGGGGCCTGAATTCTTTACCCGCAACACCACAGAAGACGTGATGATCAAAACGACGCTTGATCAGCGCGTCCAGCGCGCGGCCGAGGATGGGTTAAACTGGGTTTTCGACAACAAGGTCAGGGAAGGGTCCAAGGCGCAGGCTGCCGTGGTGGTGATGTCTGCGGACGGTGCCGTGCGCGCCATGGTTGGCGGTCGCAAGACCAAGGTGGCCGGCGCGTTCAACCGTGCCACACAGGCAATGCGTCAGACGGGATCGGCGTTTAAGCCCTTTATCTATGCGGCTGCCCTTGATCTGGGGTATTCGCCGAACGATCTGATCGAAGATGCACCCTATTGCCTGGATATCCCCGGATCGGGTCAATGGTGCCCCAAGAACTATACAAATAACTTCAAGGGGCAGGTGACCCTGACATCCGCCCTAGCGCAGTCACTGAACATTCCGGCGGTGAAAGTTTCGGAAAGCGTGGGCCGCGAGCTGGTAAGTCAGGTCGCGGAGCAGTTCGGGATCCAGAGCGATCTTGCCGCTGGTCCCGCTCTGGCGCTTGGCGCGTCGGAAAGCACCCTGCTTGAAATGACGGGTGCCTATGCGGGAATCCTGAACGGGGGGTCATCGGTCAAGCCATATGGTCTGATTGACCTGACCATCAAGGGCGATCCCGAACCCGTCATGGGCACCGGCGGCGGCATTGGCGAACGGGTCATTCAGGAAGATGCAGCACTCCAGCTTGTCTATATGATGTCGAGGGTCGTGGCGGAGGGGACGGGTGCCCGCGCGCAGCTTGGCGATCGCGAGGTTGCAGGCAAGACCGGGACCACACAGGCCAATCGTGATGCGTGGTTCATCGGCTTCTCGGCCGATTATGTCGCGGGAGTCTGGATGGGATATGACGACAATACACCGCTGACAGGCGTGTCAGGGGGCGGTCTGCCGACTGAAATCTGGCACGAGGTCATGGAACGTGTTCATGAAGGCTTGCCCGCGAACCCCTTGCCGATGATTGCCCCGGCCCCCGCTGTGGTCCAGGCACCAACTGTTCAGCAACCTCAGCCGGTGCCGGCACAGCCCCAGCCACAGAGCCCGGTTGGTTTGATTGACAAGGTGCTGCGCGACATCTTTGGTGGATGACCTTGCGGCGTCGTTGGCGGCGCTGCGACCCGCTGGCAGGACCAGCCCATGAAAAAAGGGAGACCGGTTTGCACCGGTCTCCCTTTCTTGTCCAAAGCTGCGCGACCCGAGGGATCAACCCGCGCAACCTTGTATGACAGGTCGGTTTAGAAGCCGAGAACCAGGGAAATACCCAGCGTGTTGTCGGTGGACTTCAGCCCGCCTACAGGATCGGTGTTGTAGTCGGTCCGGTAGCTGACGCGTGTCGACAGGTTGTTGGACACCTTGTAGTTGATGCCCGCATCGTTTGTGACGACAGTATTCGCATCGGAGCTGACAACATCAGTATCCATGGTGAACGAGATCGTTTCGTTGAACGCGTAGAAGTAGCGCGACGAAGCAATCACACCGACTTCGGTATCCGAGTTGCCGGTCTGGTCCTTGAAGTAACGGACGCCTGGACCCGCCTGGACGCGCCACGTGTGGTTGTCCTGGTTGATCGCACGGTAACCGGGACCAAAGCCAAGGAAGGCGTCAGTTTCGGAGCCGGGGATCTGGACGTTGTTGTTGTCTGACAGATAGCCGTCATACTGGTAGCGGGCCAAGCCGAACGCATAGAAATCTTGCGTGAAATAGCGTGTGCCTTCGTAGGTCGCAAAGAACTTCTCTTCGCTCTTCTGGCCATTCGCCTCACCGTATTCGATCGCGAAACCGAACAGGTGGCTCCAGTCGCCGATGCCATATGTCAGACGGCCTGCGCCGCTCAGCTCACCGTTATCGGTGTTGCCGCTAGTGCCGGACGCGGACAATGCGAAAGACCCGCTCCAGCCTTGGGCGACGCCGTTGGGGCCAAAGCGGTCGGCATCGTTGCCACGGTTGATATCGGTACGCACGTCATCGTTGATGTCGTCGATCTGATCGTTCAGCGTTTCAATGCCAAGCGCGCGCTGCTGCGCGAAACCGGGTGTGGCGGCCATCAACGCGATTACCGAAACCGCGGAAAGTTTAAGAACTGAATTCATCTGGAATCCCTTTCGTTAGAAGTGACCCAACCTCTCTACTGAGGCGGGAGCATCTCTGCTGATCAGGGGTCTAGTTGGGGGTTTCACATAAGAGAAATTACGAAAAGTTGAAGATAAAACGATAATAAGTCGTTTGAATTTCTCCAAAAAGGACTAATACTTTGTAACTGAAACGTGATTACCCTTATCGAGGGTGATGTTTTGTTGCTTTTCAGCAGCTTGTGCCACATCTGACAGCGTTCGGCGGGCTTCCGCCAGTATTTTGGGGTCCAGATCCTGACGCCAAACCACCCAAGCTGGGTAGGGAAAACGTGGCGCATCTGCAACGATGTGCAATCTTCCGACATCAATATACCGCTGAACCGACCGGGCCGGCAAATAGGCTGCCGCACGCCGGTTCACGATATAATCCGCCGCCAGCCCCCCCAACGACAGCGAACGCCCCGAGTTTGTCAGGTGCGGCAGCGCCGTGGCGTGCATATGCGTGAATTCTGGCCCCCAATCGACAAAGACATAGGCTTCGGCGATGTCCTGCAGATCGACGTCGAAGGACGAGACGAGGATCAGCTCTTCGCCGATGACAGGCTCTACGATCAGACCGGGGCGCAGCTGTGGCGTATAAAGCAAGGCGGCCTGTATCACTCCTTCGACCAGAAAACGGGTCAGGCGATCGGACATCCCCATTTCGGCATGAACGCTCAGATCCGGCATCGCTGTCTGCAGCGCGTCGATCCAGCGAAACCCCAATCTGTGCCAAAGCGTGTACTGCGCGCCAAAGGAAAAGCTGCGGCTATAGCCTTCGGGGATGGCGATCTGCTGGCGTGCTTCCTCCCATATCTTGAGCAGACTAAGGGCATACTGGATGAACTGCTCTCCTTCGCAGGTGAGCAATGCACCGGATTTGGAGCGTTTGAAAAGCGCGTGCCCCAGACTGTCTTCCAGACGTTGCACCCGCAGGCTGACAGCAGATTGTGTCACGAACAACCGCTCGGATGCGCCGACGAAGGATCCTGTATTGGCCACTTCGATAAAGGTCTTGATCAGCGTTATGTCCATCAGATGCTCCTGTTGTCCGACAGGGTGATCGCGAAACGTGTCATCGCGCGTTACGGCATGGAGAGAGTGCCGGCCAGATTACCGGTTTGCGGAACTGGACCGGCAGCACGCTGCCGGAAGCGCAAAGGACAAGTGCACGGCTCATCTTGCACACGGGCTTTGGCCTCTTGGCGGCGTTAGACGGGGTTTCCCATTCTTATGCGCACAAGGCCTTGATTAAGCAAGAATTGACTGGGTTGCGCCCACGATCGACAGCACATGATGCGAAGCCTCTTCACGTTTGTCTACGGTGCAGCTATCGTCGCGCGGAAATGGATTATCCCGAAGGAACAAACCGATGAGCATCACAGACCGCCTGAAAGACCTTGGCGTCACCCTTCCCGACGCGCCCGCCCCTGCGGCGAACTATGTGCCCTTCGTCAAGACCGGCAACATCGTCTATGTCTCGGGCCAGATTTCGAACGGGCCGGACGGGTTCATTACTGGCAAACTTGGGGACACGATGGATGCGGCGGCAGGGGCGGCAGCGGCCAAGACCTGCGCGATCAGCCTTCTGGCGCAGGTCAAGGCGGCATGTGACGGGGACATCGAGCGTCTGGTGCGCGTCGTCAAGCTGACCGGTTTTGTCAATTCCACCGCTGATTTCCCCGATCAGCCCAAGGTCATCAACGGCGCTTCCGACTTTCTGGTCGAAGCGCTGGGGGATGCGGGCCGTCATGCACGGTCGGCTGTGTCGGCTGCGTCCTTGCCTTTTGGCGTTGCAGTCGAAATCGAAGGCATCTTTGAAGTCAAATGACGCTGTCCGCCGCATTTTACCGCGCCCCCTTCGCCCACCGCGGGTTCCATGACCTGAGCGAGGGACGATCTGAAAACAGTGCGGCGGCGTTTGCCGCGGCGGTACAACGCGGCTATGGCATTGAACTTGATGTCCAGCTTTCGGCAGACGGTCAGGCGATGGTCTTTCACGACTACGCGCTTGACCGGCTGACCGAAGCCAAAGGGCCAGTGCGTCTTCTCAGCGCCGCCGATCTGGGGGAAATCACTCTCAAGGGCGGCAGCGACAAGATTCCGACACTACAGGCCGTACTCGACCAGATCGCGGGCCGCGTACCGGTACTGGTCGAGATCAAGGATCAGGATGGGGGCATGGGTGATGACCTTGGCCCGCTTGAAGAAGCAACGGCGAAAATCTTGAACGCCTATGGGGGCGAAGTGGCCGTGATGTCGTTCAACCCGCATGCCGTGGCGCGCATGGCAGATCTGTCGCCGCAGATCCCCCGCGGCATTGTGACCAGCGCCTATCGCTATCACGACTGGCCACTGTCCAGAAAAACCTGCGATCATTTGCGAGAGATACCGGATTATGACCGCACGGGGGCGTGTTTCATCAGTCATGAAATGAACGATCTGTCGCGCCCTCGGGTCGCTGAACTGCGCAAAGCAGGGGCGATGGTCAACTGCTGGACCATCCGCACCCCCGAGGCCGAAGCCGAAGCGCGGGCATATGCCGACAATGTCACGTTCGAAGGATATGATGCACGGACGCATGCTTGATCCTGCCGCTTTGGGCCACACATAAGAGCCATGGCAATCGGGGCATCGGAATGAGCGCGCAAGAAGTTGAAATCAGGATACTCCCCCGCATCGCTGACATCGGCAAGACGGACTGGGACGCCTGCGCCTGCCCGGAAACCGCCACAGGCGCGCGGCCTGCCGATCCCTTTACCACCTACCGCTTCCTCTCCGCGCTGGAGGACAGCGGCAGCGTCGGGGTGGGGACAGGCTGGCAACCGCAGTATCTGACCGCATCCGTCGGGGGGCAGATCGTCGCCGTGGCACCGATGTATGCAAAATCCCACAGTCAGGGTGAATACATCTTTGACCATAGCTGGGCGCATGCGCTTGAGCGGGCAGGGGGGCGCTACTATCCCAAGCTCCAGATCGCGGTGCCCCATACGCCCGCTACAGGTCGCCGTTTTCTGACCCGCCCCGGCTTCGAGGACGCAGGCCTCGCGGCGCTGATCCAGGGGGCCGTGCAACTGACCGACAACAATGGTCTGTCGTCCTTGCACATCACGTTTTGTACCGAAGCCGAAGCCCTTGCGGCAGAGCAGTTCGGGCTGATGGCCCGCAAAAGCCAGCAGTTCCACTGGCAGAACAACGGTTACGCCGATTTTGACGGGTTTCTCGACACGCTCAGCTCGCGCAAACGCAAGAATATCCGCAAGGAACGTGCGCAGGCGCAGGATTTCGGCGGCGATATACATGTCTTTACCGGCGATCAGATCGAGCCCGAGCATTGGGACGCCTTCTGGGCGTTCTATCAGGATACCGGTGCGCGCAAGTGGGGCACGCCGTATCTGACGCGCCGCTTTTTCGACATCGCACAAGAAACCTTGCGGAATGACATGGCGCTGGTACTCGCGCGGCGGGATGGTGAGTGGGTCGCGGGCGCGCTGAACTTTATCGGGGCTGACGCGTTATACGGCAGATATTGGGGATGCACCGAACACCATCCCTTTTTGCATTTCGAACTGTGCTATTATCAGGCCATCGACATTGCCATCGACATGAGACTGTCGACCGTCGAAGCAGGAGCACAGGGTGAACATAAACTGGCCCGTGGCTATCTGCCGACGGCTACATGGTCGCTGCACTGGATGCGCGACGAAGGATTTGCGAGGGCCATTGGGGATTATCTGCGTCAGGAACGCGCAGCCGTCGATGAGGAGATCGACATTCTCACGGACTACGGCCCCTTCAAGCGGACCAATATTGAGGAGCAACAATGACTGAACGACTAAGCGACGAGACGCGGAAAACCCTTTTGGCCCCGCTGTTTGAAACGGGATGGGAACTGACGGAGGATCGGGATGCGATCAAGAAGTCATTCAAATTCAACGACTTTGTTGACGCTTTCGGCTGGATGACCCGCGCCGCGATCTTTGCAGAGAAGTGGAACCACCATCCGGAATGGAGCAATGTTTACAACACTGTGGACGTGACGCTGACGACCCATGATGTGGATGGCCTGAGCACGCTCGATGTGAAGCTGGCGCGCAAGATGGACGGTCTGATGGGGGACGCCAAGAAAGACTGATACCCTTCGGTCGTAAAATAGAAAACGCAGCCCCCGAGCGGTCGGAGGCTGCGTTTTTTTTCTCACCGCAAGGGCCGCGCCTTACATGTTGTCAAGCAGCGCCTCGCCACCGGATGTTTCGCAGACACCGGGGCTTTCTTCGGCTTGGAACAGGACAACCTTTCCGTCCTCGACCAGCATCGCATAACGCTTGGATCGCGACAGCAGGCCAACGGGTTCGGCGGTAAATTCCATGCCGATCGCCTTGGTAAATTCGCTGTTGGCGTCGGCAAGCATCGTGATGCCCGCAGCAGTAGCACCTGTTGATTCACCCCATGCGCTCATCACGAAGGGGTCATTGCACGATACACAGATGATTTCGTCCACGCCCTTGGCATCGAACTGGTCCTTGGTGCGGACAAAGCTTGGAACATGCGCCGAGCTGCAGGTGGGGGTATAGGCACCCGGAACCGCAAAAACCACGACCTTGCGGCCTTTCAGCTTGTCGGC
>JAGXHB010000192.1 GCA_024636425.1 Roseobacter sp. | reverse complement strand
TTCGGATCAAACGCATACAGCGCCTCGCAGGTTGTTTCAGTCTGCGCCGACTATCCAACATAATCCTTTACGTAAACCCTAACGGGTTTTTCTACGCGAAAACTCGCCCATACCGTCTACATATGGTATCTATACCATCGGTAACAACCCGATCTTGTGTGTAATTGCCAGTTGAGCGGCAGCGAGTCGCGCGACAGGAACCCGGAAAGGCGAGCAGGAAACATAGTCGAATCCCGCCGCGCGGCAGAAACCGATCGATTCGGGGTTGCCACCGTGCTCCCCGCAGATCGACAGCGTGACGCCCGGTTGCGCCGCCCGCCCGCGCTCTGCGCCCAGTTTCAACAGCTCTCCGACACCGTCCTGATCCAGCATGTGAAACGGATCTTCGGGAAACACCCCCTGCTGCACATAGGTCGACATGAAACGTCCCGCGTCATCGCGGCTCAGACCATAGGTCATCTGCGTCAGATCGTTGGTCCCGAAGCTGAGGAAGGAACAATGCGGCGCGATTTCTCCCGCCCGAAGAGCGGCGCGCGGCGTCTCAACCATCACGCCAAGACGGTAGGTGAATGTCGCGCCTTTTTCGTTGCGCACGTCGGCGGCGATCTTGTCGATGCTGGATTTGACCAGTTCAACCTCGCGTTTGGCCGATACCAGCGGGATCATGATTTCGGGCACGACGGGGTCACCGTCGCGGCTGGCTTCGATGGTGGCTTCAAAGATCGCGCGGGCCTGCATCTCGTAGATCTCGGGCACAGTCACCCCCAAACGCACGCCACGCAGCCCCAGCATGGGGTTATACTCCGACATCGCCTCGATCCGGCGGATCACATCCGACAACGGCAGATCAAGCGCTTCGGCCAGATCGCGCTGGCCAGAACGGTCCGAAGGCAGAAACTCATGCAGCGGCGGGTCGAACAGACGGATGCACACGGGCTGGCCTTGCATGATGCGGAAAAGCTGAATGAAATCATCGCGCTGCATCGGCAGAAGGCGTTCCAGCACGGCGCGGCGTTCATCGCTGCTATCGGCAAAGATCATCTCGCGCATCACGGTCAGACGGCCGGGCTCAAAGAACATATGTTCGGTCCGGCACAGGCCGATGCCTTGTGCGTTGAAATTGCGCGCGGTCTGGGCATCGGCGGGGGTGTCGGCGTTGGCGCGGATACCGATGTCAGCCACATCTTCAGCCCAGTCCATCAGCTTCTGGAACGTTGCATCCAGCAATGCCTCAAGCATTTCGGCACTGCCGGCAAGGATCTCTCCCTTGGTGCCATCGACGGTAATTTCATCGCCGGCCCTGAACACGCGCCCGTCCGGTGCCGTGATCTGCCCCTTGCCCAGATCGAACCGCATGGAGGACGCGCCGACCACACACGGCAGACCCATCCCGCGCCCGATGACGGCAGCATGGCTGGTGATCCCCCCGCGTTCGGTCAACACGGCCTGTGCCGCGTGCATGCCCCGGATATCCTCGGGCGAGGTTTCGCGGCGGACCAGAATACACTTCTCGCCACGCGCGAAACTGGCCTGCGCGTCATTGGCGTTGAAAACGATCTTGCCGGTGGCAGCACCGGGGCTGGCCGCGATTCCGCGTCCGATCACATCACGTCTGGCGTTTGGATCAACCTGCCGGTGCAGCAATTCGGTCAAGGTGCGCGGCTGCACCCGCATCAACGCTTCTTCGCGGCTGATGATCCCTTCATCCGCCAGCGCCACTGCGATCCGCACCGCCGCGCGCGAGGACCGCGAGACGCGCACGCCGTCCAGAATGTGAAGCTCTCCATCCGAGATCACAAATTCGACCTGCATTTCAGCGCGCAGTCGCTTGCGCATCAATTCGGCATGTCCCCTGAGGGTCTCGAACGCCTCGGGGGCAAGTTCCTCAAGCGAGGGGCCACGCGGATCGCGGGTCAGGTAAAGCGCGTCGGCATCGCTTTGCAACGCATCGCGGCCTTGGCTTTGGCTGAGGTAGCGCCCGGTGATCTGTGGCAGGCCGGTCGTGCTGTCGACCAGTTGCAAAACGCCCGACCCGCACAGGCCCGTGCCCACACCGAACGCCATCTGCTGCACGATCAGCCCAAGCCCCGCATCGGCGGGCGCGCCCTTGGCCTGACGCAGCAGCCGCGCCGACGTGCCACCCCAAGCCCGCGCCATCGAACTCAGCACAGCGGTCAGTTGGGTAACCCGGTTCTGGGGAAAACTCTCTTCGGTTTCAAGCTCGTAGGCTTCTAGCGACCGGGTCAGCGCCTCGCGCCCGTCGCCTTCCACGTCGTCAAACATGTCAGGGTCCAGCCGCGCCACGTTGACGGCATAGGATTGCACGAAACGGGTATAAAGCGCGGATGCAGGCCCCTCGCCCATGCGCGCGCAGTAATCCTTGAACCGCGCATCGTTCATGCCGATGTTCAGCACCGCGCCCGGACCGCCCCAGTCGGGATCCTGACTGGATGGGCGCACACAAAGCAGCGCATCTTCGGGGAATTCATCGACCACGGCCTGCATGTCGGGCATTTGCCCGCGCGCGATGTCCTGCACCGCGTCAAAGGGCAGCGTCACGGTGCGCGGCACCGGCAGTTCCAGCCGCACCAGACGTTGCAGGCATTTTGCGCGCCCGCCGTGGGTTTCGGTTGTGATCGGGGCTGTGGGCGTAACGAGAGTTGTCATGGGCGGTTTCTGCACTGCGGCACCTTTGGGTTAGCGCGGAGCATAGGCTTCCTGTATGCTCTGGCAAGGCTTGATGCACCCCGCCAAAGAATGTCGGAGCCTGCGTTATCCGTCGATTCTGGTCAGGTCCGCGACCGAGGTACAGATGGTGCGGATCCGGCTCAGCAGGTTCAGACGGTTGCGCCGCACCGTGCCGTTGTCAGCATTGACCTGCACGGCGGTAAAGAACGCATCAATCGGCCCCCGCAAGGACGCCATCGCGGACATGGCGGTGGTAAAGTCCTGCTGCTCCATCGCCGGTTTGATCTGTGCTTCGGCTTTGTCCAGTGCTTCGAACAGAGCGCGTTCCTCGTCCGTCTCGGCGAATTTGATCTCGGCACCAAAGGAGTATTCGACGCCGTCCGCCTCTTCCGCCTGGGTGAGGATATTGTTCGCGCGCTTGAACCCTTGAATCAGGTTCTCGCCGTCATCGGTGTTGAGCGTTTCCGACAGGGCGCGGGCGCGTTTGACCAGAAGGGTCAGATCGTCATTGCCCTCCATCGCGATGCAGGCGTCGATGATGTCGTGACGGATGCCTTGATCGCGGAGGTAGACCTTGAGGCGGTCGTGGAGGAAGGAAAGGAGGTCGGCAAATCGCTCTTGAAAGAAATCATCCCCCCAATCTTTCCGATCGTTGGAAAGGTTAAAATCAATCTCATCGAGCATCTCCAACGCACGTCTTTCTGTAATCTTTTCAGCATCTGCGAGCAGCCTGATTTCGTTCATTTTGACCACAGCTAATTGATGATCAAGTCCATCAGCTTTTAGAATGTGAATAGCATGATGATTCAGTCCTTTCACCAGCGGACCGATCACTGAAAAGGCTAAGTCATTCTCCACCAATATCCGAATAACCCCCAACGCCGCCCGACGCAGCGCGAACGGATCCTTGCTCCCCGTGGGCTTCTCGTCAATCGCCCAGAAGCCGGTCAGTTTGTCGATCTTCTCGGCCAGTGCGACGGCCACGGAAACAGGCGCAGTCGGCACGGCGTCGGATGGCCCGAGTGGCGCGTAGTGTTCCTTGGCGGCGGCGGCCACGGCGTCGGACTTGCCCGCCGCACGTGCGTAATAGCTGCCCATAAGCCCTTGAAGTTCGGGGAATTCATAGACCATTTCCGACGACAGATCGGCCTTGGCAAACCGCGCGGCCTCGCGGGCTTCATCCGCGTCGGCACCTACCAGCGGAGCCAGTTCGCCTGCCAGCGCTTCGATCCGCGCGATCAGTTCGGCTTGCGTGCCCAGCTTGTTGTGGAAGGTCACGTTGGACAGACGGTCCACCCAGACCTGCATGCCCGCGTCCGACTGCGCGATGCGCAGATCGTTTTCCCAGAAGAATTTCGCGTCAGACAAACGCGCGCTCAGCACTTTTTCATTGCCCGCAAGGATCGTCGCGCCATCGTCGGCGGTGGTACGGTTGGCCACGGTGATGAACCGCTCGATCCGGCCCGTCTTGGGGTTGCGCACAGAAAAGAACTTCTGATGCTCTTTCATCGAGGTTTGCAGCACCTCGGGCGGCAGGTCGAGAAACGCATCACCGATCCGGCCCATCAGCACGACCGGCCATTCGACCAGCCCTGCAACTTCGGCCAGAAGGCCCGCGTCTTCAACGACTTCCAGCCCGTTGGCGAAAGCCATGTTGGTCGCGTCATGCCAGATCGTGTCGCGCCGCTCAGCCGGGTCGAGCACGACAAAGGCGCGTTTCAGCTTGGCCGCGTAATCATCAAACCCGCTGACGGTGATCGTGTCTGGCGCGAGAAAACGGTGCCCCTTGGTGCTGGCCCCTGCCGTGATCCCGTCGATGGACACAGGCACGATTTCGGCACCGTCTTCCGCCGACAGGATGCACAGAATGGAGTGCAACGGGCGCACCCACCGCAGGCTGCCCGCCCCCCACCGCATGGATTTGGGCCAGGGAAAATTGCGAATGGTGGTCTCAAGCACCTCGGCCACGATCTCGGCTGCCGGGCGGCCCGGCTTTTTGATCATGGCAAACAGGATGGCCCCTTTGGGGGTGTCGCGTTCCTCAAGCTGGTCGCGGGTCAGGCCAGCGCCGCGCAGGAACCCTTCGATCGCCTTTTCGGGTGCATCCGCACGCGGACCTTTGCGTTCTTCAGTGATCTGGGGGCTGGCGTCCAGCATCCCTTCGACCGTCAGCGTCAAGCGGCGTGGCGTCGAAAACGCCGCTGCCGACGCGTAGGTCAGCCCCGCCTCGACCAGCCCGTTGGTGACCAGCTTTTTCAGATCATCCGCAGCCCGCGCCTGCATCCGGGCGGGGATTTCTTCGGAGAAAAGCTCAATCAGCAGGTCGGGCATGGGGTCGGTACCTTTCGGGGGCCTTGGGGACGTGCGGCCAGAGATTTTATGCGCTTCGCGCGAGAATATTTAAGAGCCAGAGACGCAGGGGCTCACTCGGTGGGCTCGGGGCAGGCTTCGCCCACGACCGTGCCATCATAGGATTTTTCACCACAATCGTTCAGCTCGTGCCAGATATAGCCGCGTCCGTCCGCTGTGATCGCGACGATCCGGTCCACCCCATACTGGATGTTCTTCTGGCTCAGAAACGTCAGCGCGCTGCCGTCGTCCAGCGCTTGCCCGATCTCGTTTGCGTCAAAGCAATCAAACCAGCCGGGCGCATTGCGCGGCTCGATCCCCGGCATGAGAACATAGGTCTCGGACAGCATCGCAAGGCTCAATGTCGTCTCGAAACAGGCGCGGTAGCGGATCGGAGAGCTGTCGGCATCAATCGCGAGGAAGTTATCGGTCAGGATCGGCTCGGGCGCATTGGTAGAGAGCGAGACAAGCTCGACTCCCTGCTCGGGGAGAGGTACCTCGCGGTAATAGCCATAAACCTGAAGATAATAGAGCGTGATGCCCGCAATGGCCGCCACGATCAAGATGACGGCTCCGACGATCTTGCCATTCATGCTGCATCCTCTGACCAGCCGCCTGCGCGGGTTTGTACAAACGCATCCGCACAGGCCTTGGCCAGAGTGCGCACGCGCCCGATATAGGCCTGCCGTTCCGTTACCGAGATCACACCGCGGGCATCCAGCAGGTTGAAGATGTGGCTGGCCTTGATGCATTGATCATAGGCCGGGTGCGCCATCACGATGCGCTTGCCGGTCTTGGGGTCTTGTGCGTCCTGCGCGAGGATCGCCTTACATTCGTTCTCAGCCTCGACGAAATGGTCCAGCAACACATCCGTGTTGGCCACGTCAAAGTTCCAGCGGGCATATTCTTCCTCGGTCTGCTTGAATATATCGCCATAGCTCAGCGGGATCGGCGCATCGGGATCGTTAAACGGCATCTCCATCACGTGATCGACGCCCAGCACATACATCGCCAGACGCTCAAGGCCATAGGTCAGCTCGCCCGACACAGGATGGCAATCATGCCCGCCAACCTGCTGGAAATACGTAAATTGCGAGACTTCCATCCCGTCGCACCAGACTTCCCAGCCCAGCCCCCAGGCCCCCAAGGTGGGGCTTTCCCAGTCGTCCTCGACAAAGCGGATGTCGTGCAGCGCCATGTCGATGCCAATGGCGGCGAGAGACCCGAGATACAGTTCCTGCATATTGGCGGGGCTGGGTTTGATCAGCACCTGATACTGGTAATAATGCTGCAAGCGGTTGGGGTTTTCGCCATAGCGCCCGTCTGTCGGACGGCGCGAGGGCTGCACATAGGCGGCAGCCCAGGGGTTTGTCCCCAGTGCGCGCAAGGTCGTCGCGGGGTGAAAGGTGCCCGCGCCCACTTCCATGTCGTAAGGTTGCAGAATCGCACAGCCCTGACGCGCCCAATAGGATTGCAGGGCCAGGATGATTTCCTGAAACGAACGGGGGCGCTGAACGGTGTCGGACATGTGACTTTTGCCTATGCTGCTGCGGGCCTTTCCTACGGCGCTGCCGCGCAAGGGTCAACGGGGCGCTTTGTGATGAATCGACGCGCATCAGGCATGGCATTTCACGCGGTTTCCTGCTTATCTGATAAAACTTCGTTTTCAAGAGAGCAGTTTCCATATGATCCGACTTTTTGCGGCCCTTTTTGCAGCCCTTCTTCTGTCTCCCGTTCCCCTCCATGCACAAGCTGCCGACGACGTCGTCTGGATCCAGGTCGAGGCACAGCCGAACCTTGCTGCCGCGACCGAACGCGCGCGGGCTTATTCCGACATGCTTGAGGATGTGAACGGCTTTTCCCTCGGAGGGGGCTGGTACGGGATCGCTGTCGGCCCCTATGTGCGTGAGGATGCAGAGCTGCTGCTGCGCGGGTATCGCCGCGAAGGGCTGGTGCCGCGTGACAGCTTTATTCAGATTACCGACCGGTTCCAGCAGCAGTTCTGGCCCGTCGGGGCCAATGTTCTGAATATTCCGCTGATCGCGCCTGACGCCCCCCTCGAGCCGCCCGCGACCACGGAAGATGCACCTGAAGCCGATATCACGCAAACACCCTTGCCGCCTGCTGGCACCGCGACCGAGCAGACCGAGCAGACAGAAACGGTTCTCGTGCCCACGCAGCCGCTCCTGCCGGAGCCTGTGCGTGACGAAACCCCGGCGGAGGCGCGGCAAAGCGAACGCGCACTGACCCGCGAAGAACGGGAACAGTTGCAGATCGCGCTGCAATGGGCCGGGTTTTACAACAGCACCATCGACGGCGCTTTCGGGCGCGGCACAAGAAGCGCCATGGCGGAATGGCAAAGTGCCAACACCTACGACGCGACCGGCATTCTGACGACGCTGCAGCGCCAGGATTTGCTGAAGCAGTACAATGCCGTGCTTGAGGGTCTGGGGCTCGAGCTTGTGCGCGACGCACAGGCAGGCATCGAGATGATCCTGCCCACCGAGGTCGTCGGCTTCGAAAAGTACGAGCCGCCCTTTGCCCATTACAAAGCAACCGGCGATCTGAATGCGCGGGTGATCCTGATCAGTCAGGCAGGCGATCAGGACACATTGTACGGCCTTTATGACATCATGCAGACGCTTGAGATCGTGCCCGAGGACGGCCCGCGGGAACGCAAGTCGGACAGGTTCGAACTGATCGGTGAAAACGGGCGGATCATCAGCCAGACGCGCGCCTATCTTGAAGACGGTCAGATCAAGGGGTTCACGCTGATATGGCCCGCCGGTGACGAGGACCGCCGCCGTCGGGTGATTGCCGAGATGACAAAAAGCTTTACCCGCCTGCCCGGTGTTCTGGACGCAGCGGCCGGTGGGGGCGACAGTCAGGCGATTGACCTGGTGTCGGGGCTGCAGGTCCGCAAGCCCAAGATCTCTCGGTCGGGATTTTTCGTGGATGATCAGGGCACAGTCGCCACCACAGGCGAGGTCGTGCAAAGCTGTTCGCGCATGACGCTGGACGATGACACGGCGCTGGATCTTGTGGTGAACGACGCGGCCAGCGGCATTGCGCTGCTGAAACCGCAGACCCGTCTGGCCCCCATCGAAGTTGCCGATTTCAACACCACCCCGCCACGCCTGCAATCAGAGATCGCCGTTGGTGGCTTTCCCTACGAAGGCGTTTTGGGGGCGGCGACCGTAACCTTCGGGGCATTGGCCGATGTGCGCGGCCTTCAGGGTGAAGAAGACATCGCCCGTCTCACGCTTTCCTCTCAACCCGGCGACGCGGGCGGGCCGGTGTTTGACGGCAACGGTCGGGTGCTGGGGATGCTGCTGCCACGGGCCACCGGCGCACAGCAACTGCCCGACGACGTCAGCTTTGCCGTAGAAGCCTCAAAGATCGACGAGGTGGCCCGCGCGTCGGGCGTGACGCTTAGCATGTCTGACACCTCTGGTGCGGTCAGACCGCTTGATCTGCGCGAAAAGGCCAAGGGCATGACCGTTCTGGTCAGCTGCTGGGAATAGATATCAACTCTGGAACCGGCATACTCATGCACTCCGGTTCCAGACAGGCAACAGCCGGTTTGCGCGTGATGGCGGGAACGGGCTGTCTACGCTGTCGCCGCAGGCCTGCCCCATCGGGGTGATTTTGCCGCAATGGGCCGGGTTTGCAGGTCTGACATCTAGGCGCGCCAGAACGTGAAGGTGAGGATGACGTAAACCGCCATCAACTCAAGCCGGCCCACCAACATGGCCCCCGTGAGTATCCATTTGGCGGTGTCGTTCAGCGTGCTGTAGTTACCCGCAGGCCCGATGATGTCGCCCAGGCCCGGCCCGATATTGGCCAACGCCGCCCCTGCTCCTGAAATCGAGGTGACAAAATCAAGCCCCGTCATACTGAGTGCTACCGCAACCAGTCCCAGCGTCAGGGTGAAGAACATGAAGAACGACATCACCGAAATCATGACATCACCGCTGATCGGCCGACCGTCATAGCGCGGGGTGAATACCCCGTGCGGCGACCGGATCCGCTGCAACTGCGCCCGGATGGAGGCGAACAGAAGCTGGTAGCGGAAAATCTTGATCGAACAGCTGGTCGACCCGGCACAGCCGCCGATCAGTCCGGTGAAAAAGAACAGCGCGACCGGAAAAGACCCCCATGTCATGTAATCGACCGACGCATAGCCCGTGCCCGAGATGATGGAGGTGATGTTGAACAGCGCCTCGCGCATGGATTGTTCCCAATGTTGCGGAAAGACCGACTGGATCGAGAAGAACACAAGCAGCACCAGAACGGCTATCACTGTCATGAAACCGCGCACCTGCGGATCGCGATGCAACGCCAGCGCATTGCCGTTCAGCAGCTGCACATATCGCACAAAAGGAAGTGCTGCGAGGATCATGAACAGTGACGCGGCATATTCCGGACTGCCCTGGAACATCCCGAAGGACGCATCATAGTTTGAGAAACCGCCGGTGCTGACCGTGGTCAACGCATGCACGGTCGCGTCAAATATATTCATGCCCAAGGTCAGATAGGTCAGTGCACAGGCGAAGGTCAGCCAGACATAGATCACGGAAATCTGGCTGGCGATCTGACCTGCGCGCGGCAGGATCTTGCCAAAGGTGTCAAAGGCTTCGGACTTGAAGATCTGCATGCCCCCGACGCGCAGTTCGGGCAGAAAGACCATGGCCACGATGACGATCCCGATTCCACCCAGCCATTGCAAGATGCCCCGCCAAAGCAGCAATCCCTTGGGCAGATCATCCAGCCCGGTAAAGACGGTGGACCCGGTGGTCGTCATGCCCGACATCGCCTCGAACACCGCATCGACAAAGCGCGCTTCGGTGGCCCCCAGTATGAACGGCAGTGCGCCAAACAGCGGCAGCATCACCCAGACGCTGGTGGTCAACAGGAAAGTCTGCTGGATCGTCAGCCCTTCCTTGACGCCATTGGAGCAAGACAGCGCGATCAAACCGCCCGCCAGCGTCGTGATCGACGCGGATTGGACAAAGACCACCCAATGGCCCCGGCCCTCGGCAATATCCATCAGCATCGGCACGATCATCGCGATGCCAAGCATCGCGATCAGCAGACCGATTACATATCCCACGGGGCGCATATCCAACATGCGCGAAGCGTTGGCGCGCCCGCAAGCCGGTGTCAAGGATCTGCCCTACCCCCGACACACAAAACGGCCCGCGCTTTTTCAAGCCGGGCCGTTGCGTTCCAGGACAAGGACGGTCCGAAGGCCGTCAGATATAGTAGAGATCGCGGAAAACGTGATGCACGATGTCGTCGCGCTTGATGCCCATCGCATTCAGCTCGGCATCTGTTTTCGCCTGCAGCGCTGTGACTTTTCTCAGGCGGCTGTCATTGTTTCCGGCGGCGACCATAGCTCTGCCGATCATCGCGAAGAAATCGCCGATCCCGTGCAGCGCGGATTTGCCGTATCCAGCCAGGGAAGGTGTGAAGGTACTGTTGTAAGCCATTGCTGAACCTCAAATTCTGTCTAGGCATCGCTGCCTTGTTGTCTCCCTTGTTGCATAATTTACGCTGTTCCAGCGAAATGAGAACCGCTTTTTCTGCATAGCAGCATCCCGACTTTGCTGCATCGCAGCATAACTCTGACGCCAGATTGTGCGTGGAACGCAAAAGGCCGCACAGAAACTGTGCGGCCTGAAAACTTTGTGCGGAGGTTCGAAATTATCCGACGTGAAACAACGTACTGAACAGCTTGGGATCAATGCTTTGCGCGGCGAAGGTTTCGCCTTGGGTCAGAATACTGATGGCGTCATGGCTGTGCAGGCTTTCCTGATGGCTGGCCACGACGCGGAAATCGCCGATCCGGGGGTCAGCCTGGAGTTGCTCGCAAAAAAGCCTCGCCGCGTCTTCCACAAAGATCGGGTTTGCAGCGTTGAGTTCGGCAAAAGCCTGTTCATCCTCTCGCTTGACCATCACTTGCGTCTCGGTCGGCACCGCACGGCGGGCAGCTTCGATCAGATCCTCGAACCACAGCACGTCCGCGTTGCAATCCACATCAACCGATATCCGCGCGACAGAGCGTTGCGAATGCGGGGTGGCCAGTTGTCCCCTCGTCTCCCGCGCATGTTCGGAAAGTTCGAGCGAACAGGGACAGGTAGAGGAGTAAACATAGTCAAGATGCATGATTTTCTTACGTTGGCCATTCACGTCGACCAGCTCTAGCGCAATATCATAGTACTGATACCCCACCAGACCCGACCGCAGGCTTTCGATCTTCATGGGGAACGAAAAACGCATCTGGATTCGCGCATCGCAGCTTTCAAGATCGGCCTTGTAGTCATCCAGCGCCGCCGCCATCACCTCGAAGCTGAAGGTCGAATCGCCGTGCTTGTAGAAGCTGCGCATGATCCGGGACATGTTGATGCCCTTCTTGTCCGCCTCAAGGCTGACCGAGCCGGTGACAGACGTTTCGAGCGTCAGATCACCGTTTTCGCGGGTGTGAAAGCGTATTGGCAGACGGAAGTTTGAAATGCCGACATGCTGGATCTGCTGTCTGGCCCCCTTGATCAGGCTCGACGGGCCGTTTTGCAGATCGGGCAACGTCGCCTTGTAATTATCGCCAACCGCAAAATCTTCGGGATAGACCCGATTGAAATCGGGATAGGCATCCGCCGTCTTCAGCAAACGGGCCAGCGATGGATCAAGCGCGTCAATCTCTGACGGTTGTGCAGCATCTGCCCAAGCGCGCAACGTCTCGAGTGCAGAGACAGCGGCGTCGCGGTCAGGTGCAGCGGTCACAGGTGCGATAACATTCATCGATAAGCCCCCTCGGTAAGCTGAATGGTATATAGGGCGGCGCGAGGGGGCTTTCCAACGATATGGCAAAACAATCTCGGGTCAGCGGGAACCTTTTCAGTTTAGCCGATCCAGCGCTTGAATCAGATCGGCGATCAGATCGTCCACATCCTCCAGCCCGGCGGACAGGCGCACGAGACCGGGCGATATCCCAAGCACGTCTTTCTGGTCTTGCGTCAGGCGTTGGTGCGTTGTCGTCGCGGGATGGGTCGCGATTGATTTGGCATCGGCAAAGTTGTTGGAAATCGTGACGATCTCAAGTGCGTTGAGGAACCTGAAGCAGGCTTCCTTACCGCCCTTCACCTCAAGCGACAGCACGGTGCCCCCCGATGCCGCCTGCGCCTGCGCCAATGCGTGCTGTGGATGTGCAGGATGGGTGGGATAGCGCACAGCCGCGACCTGTGGGTGATCTGCCAGCGCATCGGCAAGCCTGTAGGCCGCGTCAGATTGCGCCCGCACGCGCAAGTCAATGGTTTCCAGCCCTTTCAGATGTGTCCAGGCCGTGAACGGATTCATCGCACCGCCGGTATGCTTCATATAGGCCTCGATGGGTCCGCGGATCAGGTCTTTGGCACCGCAGATCGCGCCGCCCAGCAAACGCCCCTGCCCGTCGACATGCTTGGTGGTGGACACGATCGCAATGTCCGCACCGCAGGCCGCAGCGTAGGAAAACACCGGCGTGGCCATCGCGTCATCGGCCACCACAAGCGCACCGACGGCATGGGCTTTTTCCACAACGTGACGCATATCGACGACTTCCAGCGTAGGGTTGGAAATGCTCTCAAAGAACACCAGCCGCGTGTCGGGACGAAGTGCCGCATCCCAGGCGGCGTTGTCCGTTCCGTCGATCAAGGTCACCTCGACCCCGAACCGTGCCAGAATGTCCTCCAGCACATAGAGGCATGATCCGAACAGCGCGCGCGCCGCGACCACATGGTCGCCTGCCTTCAGCAAGGCCGTCAGCGCGCCGCTGACCGCCGCCATGCCCGATGTGCAGGCAAAACAATCCTCATACCCCAGCAGGCTCGCGATCCGGTCTTCGAACATGCGCACCGTCGGGTTGCCGTAGCGGGCATAGATGAATTCATCGTCGCCCAGGGACTGAAACCGCGCTTCGGCCTGTTCTGCGCTGTCATAGACAAAGCCCTGCGTCAGAAAGACCGCTTCGGAGACTTCGTTATACTGGCTGCGCCGTGTGCCTGCATGAACGGCCTTGGTGCGCGGTTTCCAATCGTTGCTCATCGTGCATATCCTTCCGATCCCGACCTGATGCGGGCGTAAAAAAACCCCAGACGCGGCCAAGCGAAAGGGGGCTTTCATCCTGACCTTTTAGCGAATTCTGATGCGGTTTCCCGCACCGTGGCCCGCAATCCGGTAACAAATCGCCACGGCGCATCTGCTACGCCTGTCTGTAGGACACGTCAACACCGTCACTGTGCTGTAACAGACCTTTCACACCCGCGTCATAGTTATGCCGCATGCAGGCACCACAAGATGTTGAATAAGGCAGGACGATGCCCCTGATCCGGATGAATGTCAGCCCAAGGACCGGGCAAGCCGAACTTCATGGCTCCCCACAGTCCCTCCCCGATCTGCTCAGGCGGGTCGCTGCGGGCACCGGGCCTGTCATCATCATGATCCACGGATATAAGTACCAACCCCTCTCCCGACGGCACTGCCCCCATGATCTGATCTTTCACGCCGATCATGGCTGGCCCGCGCAGCTGGATCTGGCCACTGACGACAGCCTTGGCATCTGCTTCGGCTGGGCCGCCCGCGGGTCGCTTGCGGCCATGTTCACCACCGCCGGACAGATGGGCCGCTCGCTTGCGCAGGTCATCGAAACGGTTCACCGCTTTGCCCCCAACAGGGCCATCCATCTGATCGCCCACTCGATGGGGGCTGAAGTCGCGCTCTCTGCGCTGGCGCTCGTGCCTGCGGGGGCGGTGGGGCGCGTCATCCTGATCACGGGCGCCAGCTTTCAAAGCGCCGCAGCCCGCGCGATGCGCAGCCCTGCCGGACGGCAGGCCGAGACTTTCAATATCACGACGCGGGAAAACGATCTCTTCGATTGCCTGTTCGAACAGCTCATCCGCACCAGACAGCCGGGCGACCGCACTTTGGGTCAGGGTATCGCCGGGCCCCGCGTCATGAATATCGAGCTCGATTGCCCGCGTACGCTTGACGCGCTTGGCGGGTTTGGCTGGCAGATCGCACCGTCTGCGCGGCGCATCTGCCATTGGTCGGGCTACAGCCGCGCTGGTGCAATGGCGTTCTATGCCGATCTTCTAAAGCGCCCCCATCTGACACCGATGGCCCGCCTCGCAGCCGTTCTGCCCCCCGAGCCCAGCCCCCGCTGGTCCCGCCTGCCCCTTGCAGGTCTTGCAAAAAGAGGCATCATGACACCAACCACAGCCTGAAAGGTGCCGTCATGCCCGCCGATATCGACCTCTATTTCTGGCCCACGCCGAACGGCTGGAAGGTCTCGATCGCGCTCGAGGAAATGGGCCTGCCGTACCGGACGCATCTGATCGACATCGGCAAAGGCGCGCAGTTCACGCCCGAATTCCTCAAGATCGCGCCGAACAACCGGATGCCCGCGATTGTAGACCCCGAGGGACCGGACGGCGCACCCATATCCATCTTCGAATCCGGGGCGATCCTGCAATACCTTGCGCGTAAAACCGGCCAGTTCGGCGGCCGGACCGAGCGGGAGCGCATCGCGGTTGACCAATGGCTCATGTGGCAGATGGGCGGCTTGGGGCCCATGGCAGGACAAGCGCATCACTTCCTGAAATATGCGCCGAACATGACCCCGCCCAACGATCTGCCCTATGCCAAGAACCGCTACCGCGCTGAAACGGCGCGGCTTTACAGCGTATTGGACCGGCAGCTTGCCACCTCGACCTTCGTCGCGGCGGACACGGTGACCATTGCCGATTTCGCGATCTGGGGATGGGCCTCGCTGTGGGAAGGCCAGCAGCAAACTCTCGACGACAAGCCCCACATGGCCCGCTGGCTCGAGGTTATGGCGGCCCGTCCCGGCGTTCAGGCAGGCCGCGCCCTGCATGCCGAAAAGCGCGCCGATTTCCGCAGCGACAAAGGCGCGCAATCAGCTCTTTTCAAACGCTGACGCCCCAGTCGCTCTTCATTCCAAATGGTCCCAAATCCCGGGGGAGCCGCCCTGCAGGGGGCGGCGGGGGCTGGCCCCCTTCTAGCTGTCGGCCTTGTCGAGCGCGTAAGCCTGGAACAGCTTGCCCTGCGCCATGAAGAACGCGAAGACCGCCGCCGTCAGACCGAATGTCTTGAAATAGACCCAAGTCTCGGTGCTGGCAAAACGCCAGATCAGTTCATTCGCGATGGCCAGCGCGAAAAAGCACAGCATCAGGCGTTTGGTCAGGATCATCCAGCCTTCGTCACGCAGGGGCATCATCTCTTCCATCACGAACTTGAGATAGGATTGCCCGCGCATCAGACCGATCGCCAGCAAGGCCCCGAACAGCAGGTAGATCGCGGTGGGCTTCATCTTGAAAAACCGTTCGTCGTTCAGCCAGACTGACAGCCCGCCAAACACCGTGACCAGAATGACCGTGGCGATCTGCATCCGGCTCAGCTTGCCGGTCAGCGCCCAAAGGGTCGCCGTCGATGCGATCAGCAGCGGCACAAAGGCGGCGGTGACCAGAATGAAGCCACTGTATTCTGCACCGCCAATCAGAAAGACCTCGTCCTTGTAGCGCAGATAGGCGACAAAAAACAAAAGCACCGGCCCGAATTCGAGTGCTGATTTCATGAAAGGGTTGATCGCGCGTTTCTCGGTCATCTCAAAACTCTCCTAAGCTCCAAATTCAACGATCACAGCACCGGCTGCAATCAGGGCCATCAGCGCGATACGGCGCGGGCCGACGGTTTCTTTCAGGACCAGCCAGCCGATCAGCGCGGCAAACACGGTCGATGTTTCGCGCAGCACAGCCGCCTCGCCCACCTTGTCCAGCCGCGTCGCCATCATGATCGCGCCAAAGCTGAAGAAAGCGACAACCCCGCCCGCAACGCCGCGTGTCATCAGCGGGCCAAGCTCTGGCGGGTTTTCCATCCGGACCCAGCGCCGCGCGGCGATAACCGGCATCACCAGCCCGTCGATCATGAAAAACCACGCCAGAAAGGTAAACGGGTTTTCGGTCGCACGGATGCCGTAAGCGTCGAAAGTCGTATAGGCCGCCACGAACAACCCGGTCATGACTGCAAGGCCCAGCGCCGCGTTCAATGTGTCGCGCTCGGATACCAGATACACCATGTTGTAGACCGCCAAGCCAAAGATGCCCGCGATCAGGACCGCGACCCCCACCAACTGCATCGGGGCAAAGGTCTCGCCAAAGATCAGATAGGCCCCGATCACGGTAAAAAGCGGCCCGGTCCCGCGGACAACAGGATAAACGACCGTATAAGCCCCTTTGGTATAGGCCCAGGCCTGCAGCAGTTTGTAGACGACATGGATCGCCCAGGCTCCGGCAAAAATCGGCCACATGTGCGGCTCGGGCCACGGTACCACGAAAAGCGCAAAGGGGGCGGCCATCAGGCAATAGGATATATCAATGGCACCACGGGTCAGCCACGGGTCGTGCCGTCCTTTTTGCAACGCGCCGAACACCGCATGCAAAAAGGCGGCCAGCAAGGCCAGCCACATCGCCATCTGATGCCCTGCCGCCGTCCCCTCGATCTGTGCCAGCCAGTCGGTCACGACGCCCCCCGCACAGGAACCCAAGACGAAGCTGACGCATTTGTCCTAGCTACGACCAAGGAAGAATTCATGTGGGACGATATTGTGAACGAAATCACGGGCAGCTTCTCGGCGGTGCCTGCACATATTGCGCTGATCCGGCTTTGCGCGGCACTGGTGCTGGGCGGTGCCATCGGGTTCGAGCGGGAATGGAAGGGCAAGGCCGCAGGATTGCGCACCCATATTCTGGTCGCGACGGCCGCGTGTCTGTTCACCATCGTCGGGCAGGAATTGGCCTTGCTGTCGTTTGACAGCGATGAGGTCAAGCGGGTCGATCCCTTGCGCCTGATCGAAGCGACAACAAGCGGTGTCGCCTTTCTGGCGGCTGGCCTGATCTTCACCTCCGGCCATAAAGTGCGCAACCTGACCACCGGTGCCTCCATGTGGATGGCGGGCGCAATCGGGTTGGCCTGCGGAACCGGCAAGGTGCCGCTCGCCGTGTTAGCGACCATTATCGTTATCCTTGTGCTGTACGGTGTCGGCAGGGCAGCCGACAAAACCCTGGAGGATCAAGACTGATCCAGCCCCACCAGCGCATCCGCGAATTCCTGCGGATCGAAGGGTTGCAGATCGTCGATCTGCTCTCCGACGCCAATGGCGTGGATCGGCAGTCCGAACTTGTCCGCCAGCGCCACCAGCACACCGCCCTTGGCGGTTCCGTCGAGCTTGGTCATGACCAGCCCCGACACGTCGGAGATGTCCTGAAATACCTTGACCTGATTGAGCGCGTTCTGACCCGTGGTCGCATCCAGCACCAGCAATGTGTTGTGTGGTGCTGTCTCGTCCTTCTTGCGGATGACGCGGACAATCTTGGCCAGTTCCTCCATCAGATCGCCCCGGTTCTGCAAGCGTCCCGCCGTGTCGATCAACAGCAGGTCGGCCCCGTCCCGCTGCGCCTGCCCCATCGCATCGAAGGCAAGGCTTGCGGGGTCCGATCCTTGGGCGGCGGTCAGCACCTTGACGCCCGCACGGTCGCCCCAGACCTGCAACTGTTCGACCGCAGCGGCGCGGAACGTATCACCTGCGGCAATCACCACATGCTTGCCGGCCGCCTTGAACTGGCTGGCCAGCTTGCCAATGGTCGTCGTCTTGCCCGACCCGTTGACGCCCACGACCAGCACGACCTGCGGGGTCTTGGAGTAAAGCGGCAGCGGTTTGGCAATCGGGTCCATGATGCGCGCGATCTCGGTCGCCATCAGGCGCTTGATCTCCTCGACGGACAGGCGCTTGCCAAAGCG
This sequence comes from Roseobacter sp., assembly GCA_024636425.1. Lineage (GTDB taxonomy): Bacteria > Pseudomonadota > Alphaproteobacteria > Rhodobacterales > Rhodobacteraceae > Sulfitobacter. The sequence goes on along the minus strand of JAGXHB010000192.1, from coordinate 1,570 downwards.
GCCTTCGGCCATGTTAGCCGTCACACGCAGTGCAGTATCAACGCCCATATCGGTTGAAATCAGCAGCTCTTCCAACTGCTCCAGCATCTCGTCGTCAAGCGCCCGACGCACCACCGGTTGGGCTGTCCCCCGCCCCAGCATACGCCCCATCAAACCGGGCTTGGCTGGTGCTGGTGCTTCCATATCGGAAACAATCGGTGTCATTGTTTCGCGCAAGGAAACAGGTTCGGGCGTGTCTGCCTCGTCCGCAGGCAGGGGTGCGGGTTCATCATCCACCGCTTCGGGCAGCGCGCGGGTCGCCGCTTCGGGGCGGTCCATCACATCATCAACCGGCACTTCGTCGATTGTTTCTGGGCTTTCGACCGCGCCACCGTCCTCGACAATGGATTCCAGCCCCTCGTCGATGCGCGAGGAGGATTTGAACAGTTTGGTTTTCAGCTTCTGGAAAAAGGCCAAGCGCACGCTCCGGGAAAATGACAGTCGTTCGCCTCTGATCTATAGGCTTGAAGGACTGGATGGAAGGCCTGCAACGGGAATTGACAGCGTCCGCGTGGTCCCGCACGAAAGAAGCATGCGTCTGTTGATGATCATCGCCCTGATGCTTTGCGGCCTGCCGGCATTGGCAGAGCCGGACGGGCGCTATTGTTCCAGCACGAAATGGGGGCACAGCCACTGCATCCGGCCCGCGCATTTTGTCTATGACACATGCAATGCGATCAAGACATTCTCTGACCGGCACGGGCTGAACCGCGACTTCTTTGCCCGGCTGATCTGGCAGGAAAGCCGTTTCGACCAGAACGCGTTAAGCCACGCCAACGCGCGGGGTATCGCGCAATTCATCCCCTCGACCGCGGCGCTGCGCGGGCTTGCCGACCCCTATAATCCTGCCGACGCGCTGGAGCATTCCGCGCAGTATCTTGCGGAAATGGTTGTGAAATATGGCAACGAGGGCATGGCGGCGATCGGCTACAACGGCGGGGAAAGACGCGCCGAAGGCTTCCTGCAAGGGGGCGGGCTGGCACGCGAAACGGTCAATTACGTCCCCATCATCACCGGTCTTGATGCCGAGGTCTGGCGCGACACGCCGCCCAAGGCACCCGATTTCCGCCTGTCCAAAGATCAGCCCTTCCTGCCCGCCTGCTATGCGATGGCGCGCAACCGCCGTGTCACCGCGCTGCGCGTGACGCCGCCCGCGCCGGTGTTGAAACCGTGGGGCGTTCAGGTCGCTTTCGGCACCAGCATCGATGCGGCCAAGGCAAAGGCCAGATCGCAGACCGCGTCTTGTCAGGGTCCGGTCAAAGGCAAGCGGCTGGATATGGTGTTCAAAAAGAACCGCGTGTCAGGCCGCAAAGGTTTCTACTTTGCGCAGTACGGGTCCGATGCCCGACCGGACGCACAACACCTTTGCGACCAGATGCGGCGCGGCGGCTGCATCTGTCTGGTGGTCAAAAACTAGCGCCTATTTCTTGCGCAGATACGCATAGGAGGCATAGCCTTCGACCTGACCCGAGGTGGCCAGAGTGACATTGCACCAGCGCGTCGCTCCGGTTGACACGCACTCCCTGACCTG
>JAGXHB010000191.1 GCA_024636425.1 Roseobacter sp. | reverse complement strand
CTCCGGCTTTTCGGTTGATAACGCTGAAAACTGTATCATCTGAGATTTCAAGAGACATGAGGAGCCCGCTTGTGACCGCCGATCCAGCACAGTCAAAGCCTGTATTCGCGGACAGGGATATCTCGTCGACCTTCGTAAAGGGCATGGCCGTCCTCAGAGCTTTCGATGATACCCATACCCGTCTTACCCTGTCAGAAATCGCGCAGATTACCGGGCTCGACCGGGCTTCGGTTCGGCGGCTGACGCTCACGTTGGTACATCTGGGATATGCTGAAAAGGACGGACGCCATTTTTCGCTTTCTCCGCAGGTGTTGATCCTTGCTGGCAGCTTCTTGCGGGGCAACCAGTTCGGAACACATATCCAGCCGCTTCTGAACCGCTGCTCAAAGCGGATCGGGCACACGGTTTCGCTGGCCATTCCCGACGGCAGAACGGCGGTCTATGTGGCCCAGTCGACGGCGGATGACGACATGGTATCCTTCGGCTTCACCGTGGGCAGCCGCTTGCCTTTGCTCCATACTGCAATCGGTCGCATGATCCTGGCCTTTGCGCCGCAGGACTGGGCCGCAGAAACGATCCGGACATCCGAGTTCGACCAATACACGCCTGAAACGACAATGGATCGCACGGAAATCCTCAGACGGGTCCAAGGCTTCCGGACGCTGGGCTATACCATTGTCGAGAATGAATTCGAAGCGGGGGTGACAGGCTTTGCTGTGCCAGTCGGCGGGTTGAATGCACTGAAAGCGGTGGTCGGCACGTCGCAACCGACGCTTGGCATCCAAAGCGAGCACGCCCGTCTTCAAACAATCAGCCTGTTGCAGCAGGTCGCGCAGGAGCTGGGTCGGTCGCGCCTGTTTTCGACCGGCTGATCCTGCTGCTTACGCTCCCTTACCTCGCATCGGTCTCCTTGGTGGAACGCTCACCAAGGAAACCCGGACGAGACGTCAGGCGGGCTCGCCACCGTTTTCGGGGAAGAAACACGCCGCCGCGTGAGGCTGGTCTGGCAACATGGGACGTTCCGCGCGGCATTTGTCCTGCGCTTTCCAGCAGCGCGGTGCAAAGGGGCATCCATCGGGGATGGACAGTGGCGAAGGGAGTTCCCCCTTGAGCTTGATCCGGTCCTTCTCACCTCCGGGCACCGCCTTTGGTGTGGCTGATAGCAAGGCCTTGGCATAGGGGTGGTAAGGCGCGTTGAACACGGCGTCCCGGCTGCCCTTCTCGACGGCGCGGCCAAGATACATCACGATCAGTTCGTCTGCGACGTGGCGCACCACGCTCAGGTCGTGGCTGATGAAAAGATAGGCCAGCTGCAACCGCTCTTGAAGGTCGACCAACAGGTTCAGCACCGAACTTTGGATCGACAGGTCCAGCGCCGATACAGGTTCGTCCAGCACCAACACCTTCGGGTCCAGCATCAACGCGCGCGCGATAGCGATACGCTGGCGTTGCCCGCCCGAGAACATATGCGGATACCGGTCATAATGTTCGGGTCGCAGACCGACCAGCGCCAGCATGTCGCGGGCTTTCTTCTGGCGGTCCGCTTTCGACATCTCCTTGCGGTTTATCTTCAGCGGCTCTTCAAGAATTGTGCCGATCCGCTGGCGCGGGTTCAGTGACCCGTAAGGGTCTTGAAACACAATCTGAACCGCATCCCGCCGCGACGCCCAAGTGTCAGGTGTCATCTCCTGACCGTCCAGGATCAAATGACCGGCTGTCGGCTCTTCGATCATGGTTACCATGCGCGCCAGCGTTGACTTGCCACAGCCGCTTTCGCCAACCACCGCCAGCGTCTTGCCGGGGTAGAGCTCAAAATCAAGCCCGGCGACGGCTTTCAACGTGCGCGCCTTCCGCAGGAAGCCGCCCGACACGTCGTAATGCCGCTCCAGCGCGGTCGCTGTCATTACCGGTTCCGTCATGACGCAACCCTTTCATCCACATTCAGAGGGTAGAAGCACCGCGCATATCCCAGCTCTTGGCCGAGCGGCGGTGGCGGCGTGCTGCGGCACTTATCGTTCGCGAACTTGCACCGCGGCGAGAACAGGCAGCCCGCGGGCCGGTCGAATTGCCCGGGCACCACGCCCGGAATGGTCGGTAGCCGCTTTTCCGTCGCGCGTTCAGGCAACGCATCCAGAAGGGCCGAGGTGTAGGGATGGTGTGGCGTTTCGAACAGCGGCACAACCGGCTGTTCCTCAATCTTCTGGCCGGCGTATTGCACGCTTACCCTCTCAGCCGTTTCGGCGACCACGCCCATGTCATGGGTGATCAGCACCAGCCCCATGCCGTTTTCGTCACGCAGTTTCGCCAGAAGGTCCAGGATCTGTGCTTGAATGGTCACGTCCAGCGCAGTCGTGGGCTCGTCCGCGATCAGCAGCTTGGGTTTGCAGGCAATCGCCATCGCGATCATCACGCGCTGGTTCATGCCGCCCGACATCTGGTGCGGGAACGCGGAGAGCCGCTTTTCAGGGTCGGGAATGCCGACCTGTTCAAACAACTCGATCGCACGGGCTTGGCGTTCGCGCCGTCCCATCTTGAGGTGCTTGCGCAAGGCCTCCCGGATTTGCCAGCCGACGGTAAAGCACGGGTTCAGCGACGACATCGGCTCTTGAAAGATCATGGCCATGTCATTGCCGATGATCTTGCGCCGCGCAGCGGGGTCGATCTTGAGCAGATCCTTACCGTCGAAACTCATCTCATCCGCCGTCACCGTTGCGGTCCATGGTAAAAGCCCCATGACCGCCAGCATCGACACCGATTTACCAGAACCGCTTTCCCCGACAATGGCGAGGATTTCTTTTTCGTTCACGTCCTGATCGACCCCGTCCACCGCACGAAAAGCTCCGGTGGACGTTGCGAATTCGACGGTCAGGTTCCTGATATGCAAAAGCGCCATGGACTAGCTCCGCTTCAATTTCGGATCGAGGGCGTCACGCAGACCGTCACCCATTAGGTTGATGGCCAGTACGGTGACGAGGATCGCGATACCGGGGAAGGTCACAACCCACCACGCCCGCAGGATGAATTCACGCGCTTCGGCCAGCATGGTGCCCCACTCTGGCGTTGGCGGTTGCGCGCCCATCCCCAGAAAGCCGAGCGCCGCAGCATCAAGGATCGCGGTCGAGAACGACAGCGCCGCTTGCACGATGATCGGTGCCAGACAGTTGGGCAGCACCGTCACGAACATCAGCCGCATCGTGCCCGCCCCCGCCACACGGGCCGAGGTCACGTAATCCTTCTGTCGCTCGGACATCACGCTCGCGCGGGTCAGGCGCACATAATGCGGTTGCAGCACGATCGCGATGGCGATCATCGCGTTGGTCAGCGATGGCCCGAGAATGGCCACCAGCACAAGTGCGAGCAGCAAGGATGGAAAGGCCAGAACGATGTCCATGATCCGCATGATGATGCTGTCGAGCCACTTGGGCGAAAAGCCAGCGATCAGGCCGATGATGATACCGCCCGTGGCCGCAATGCAGACAACGAAGACGCCGACGAAGAACGAAAACCGCGCGCCGACGATCAGACGTGACAGCATATCGCGGCCGAGCGGATCGGTCCCAAGGATGTGGGTCCATGTCCCGCCGTCCTGCCACACCGGGGGCTGCAGGGTGGCATCGCGGAATTGCGCGGTAGCGTCATGCGGCGCGACCCACGGGCCGAAGAGCGCCAGAAAAGTGAACACTGCAAAGATGGCAAGTCCGATCATCGCCCCGCGGTTTTCGCGGAAATAGAACCAGAACTCACGCAGCCGGCCCGGCCTGTCGTTCACCATTGCAGCTTCGGAGGAGAGAGCGTCATCCATGTCAGCGCTTTCTGATTTTGGGATTGATCACGCCGTAGAGCATGTCAATCGTGAGGTTCACGATCATCACCATGACCGCGATCAGCAACAGCCCACCCTGCACCACGGGATAGTCACGGCGGAAAATACTGTCGACCATCCACTTGCCGATGCCCGGCCAGCTGAAAATCGTCTCGGTCAGGATCGCACCGGCCAGCAGTGTGCCGACTGACAGCCCGATCACCGTGATCACGGGGATCAGCGCATTGCGCAGCGCGTGGATGCCATTGATACGCCCTGGCGACAGGCCCTTGGCCCTCGCGGTGCGGATGTAGTCTTCGCCCAGAACCTCCAGCATTGCGGAGCGGGTTTGCCGTGCGATCACCGCCAGCGGGATCGTGCCCAGCACGATTGTCGGCAGGACCAGATGCCGCACAGCCGAGGTAAAGGCACCCTCCTGCCCCGATGCCAGGCTGTCGATGATCATGAAGCCGGTGGGGTTTGGAAAGTAGTACAGAAGGTCGATGCGTCCCGAAACCGGCGTCCATTGCAGATTGCCTGAGAAGACGATGATCAACAGCAGCGCCCACCAGAAGATCGGCATGGAATAGCCGACCAGCGCCGTGGACATGAGCGCGCGGTCAAAGAACTTGCCCCGGTTTACAGCGGCGATGACGCCCGCTGGAAGGCCCAGCAGAATTGCGAATATCATTGCAAAAAGCGACAGCTCGAGGGTGGCGGGAAACAGGGCGAAGAACTCGTCCCAGACCGGGCGTTTCGTAACGAATGAATTGCCCAGATCGCCCTGCAGCACACCGGTGAGATATTCCCAGAACTGAACGTAGATCGGCTGATCAAAACCATATTGCGCGGACAGCTCCGCATAGCGCTCTGCGGAAACGCCACGCTCGCCCGCCATGACCTGAATTGGATCGCCGGGCAACGCACGAATAAAACTAAAGGAAATTAGCGTCACCCCGATGAAAGTCGGGATGAAGGTCAGCAGCCGTCCAAGGATGTAATTCAGCATGAGATCACCATAAGCTCTTTGGGAAACTGCGTCAGCGTTTCGTATCCGTCTTCCGTCACCAGCACGTCATCCTCGATCCTTACTCCGAAACTGCCGAGCTCATAGAGGCCGGGTTCATTGGTGTAAACGGTGCCCGCAGGTAAGGGCATCTGGTTGCCCCTCACGATATAGGGCGCTTCATGAACCTCGCGACCCAGGCCGTGGCCCGTTTTGGTACGTATGCGGTCGGCATAGGGTGATGCCTCAAGCACGCCGGTCACCGTGTCGTCGATGTCGTGGGCGGTCACACCGGCGCGCGTGACGGCAAGGCCCGCAAGGTTGGCGCGCAGCACAGTGTCATAGACATCGCGGCCTTCGTCGCTCACGTGATCCAGAAAGACAGTCCGCGTGATATCGGCGCAAAAGCCGTCGGCCTGCGCGCCGAAATCAAACAAAAGCGCATCCCCTGCCTTGACCTTGTAATCGTGCCGCGCATGGGCGTGCGGGCGGGCCGAATTGTCGCCGGCGGCAACAATTGGCGTAAAGGCCAAGCCGTCTGCGCCTTCCTCGAAAATCATGCGCACCAGCGTCTGTTCGATCTCTTTCTCGCTTTGCCCCAGCTTGATCGTCTTGAGGGTACGGGTCAGCGCGCGCTCGGATATCTGCACAGCCTTGCGCAAGGCTGTCACGTCCTGCGGCGTCTTGATCATGCGCAGGGCCGAAATCTCGCGTTCGGCGTCGATGATGCGCAGATCAGGCTGTGCCGCTTTCAGCGCGTGATGCACGAAGACCCGCATCACCTGCCCTTCGACGGCCAAGGAGGTGATCTCGAGATGTGAGAGTAACTCTGCAAAGGCTGCGTCATATCCGGTCTGGTCGCGCCAGTCGAACACCGCGCCGTCGAACCCCGTTGCCTGCCAGCTTCCAAGTTCGAGATTGGGCAAAAGTGCAGCCGGCGGCTTGTCGGCAGGTATGACCAGAACAAAAGGCCGTTCGTGGCTCATGAAGCTTTGACCGAGCGCGCGGGTGAAATTGGGCCCGGGCACCAAAGCGACAGCGTCGACATCAAGTTGTCCCGCAACTTCTGCGTAGGCGCGCAGACGGTCTGAAAGTGTATCCGGCACAGGCGGTTCGCTCCCGATCAAGCTGAAATAGAAGAGGCAGCGCGTAAAGCGCTGCCTCCGTTCGTCAGTGGGTCGATTATTGCGACAGGCCGACCTGGTTGAAGATGTGGCCACCCAGCGGGTGAACAACATAGCCTTCAACTTCGGGGCGCATGGTCATGAAGACAACCGAGTGCGCAATCGTGTTCCAAGGTGCCTGATCCTTGAAGATCTCCTGTGCCTCTTCGTAGAGCTTCGCGCGCTCTTCTTGCGAGGACAGGACTTTGGCGTCCTGGATCAATGCATCGAATTCCTCGTTGCACCACTGCGCACGGTTGGAACCGCCGACGCCATCACAGCCCAGCAGAACCGCCAGGAAGTTGTCTGGGTCGCCGTTGTCACCTGTCCAACCCAGCAGAACCGCGCCGTCACGGTCTTCGGCTTTCGAGCGCTCAAGATACTCGCCCCATTCGTAGGACACGATCTCAACGTCGACACCGATCTGCGAGAAGTCCTCTTGCATCAGCTCGGCCATGCGGCGGGCGTTGGGGTTGTAAGGACGCTGCACCGGCATCGCCCAGATCTTCAGCGTCAGGTCAGAGACGCCTTCTTCTTCCAGCATCTTCTTGGCCGCTTCGGGATCATACGCATCGTCTTCAATGGCATCGTTGTAGGACCACATGGTGGGCGGCAGTGGGTTCTTGGCAATTTCGCCCGAACCCTGGAAGACCACGTCGATGATCGATTGTTTGTCCACCGCCATGTTCAGCGCCTTGCGCACGTTCGCATTGTCGAAGGGTGCCACCTTGGTGTTGTAGGCCAGATAGCCCACGTTAAGGCCTTCCTGTTGCATCACCACAATGTCTTCGGCGTCTTGCATGTCCTGCACATCTGCGGGGTTCGGATAGGCCATGATGTGGCACTCGCCAGCCTGAACCTTCTGATAGCGGACAGAGGCGTCGGGCGTGATCGCGAAGATCAGGCTCTCAACCTTGGCCGGGTCGCCCCAGTACTCGTCATTGCGCAGATAGCGGATGACGGCATCCTTCTGGTAGGCTTGGAAGGTGAAGGGCCCAGTGCCGATGGGTGCTTGGTTCAGCATCTCAGGCGTGCCGGCCTCCATCATCGCGTCGGCGTATTCCTTTGACTGGATCGACGCGAAGTCCATCGCCATGTTGGCAATGATGGGTGCTTCGGGACGGGTCAGGTTGAAAACAACCGTGTAGTCGTCAACTTTTTCGATGCTCTCGATCAGTTCGGGCATCGACATCGAGTTGAAGTATTCCCACGTTCCGCCCGACACGGTGTGGTAGGGGTTTTCATCATCGCCCTGACGCTCGAAGCTAAAGATCACGTCGTCGGCGTTGAAGTCGCGCGTCGGTGTGAACTGGTCGTTGGAGTGGAACTTCACACCCTGACGCAGGTTGAAGGTGATCTTCTGGCCGTCTTCCGACACTTCCCAGCTTTCAGCCAGGCCCGGAATGGTTTCGGTCGTGCCGACCTTGAATTCCGCCAGACGGTTGTAGATCGGGTGGCTCGACGCGTCGAAAGTGGTGCCCGCGGTGTACAGCGCCGGGTCAAAACCTTCGGGCGAGCCTTCGGAGCAATAGACAAGCGATTGGGCCTGTGCTGCCGCGCCTATCGCGCTGAGCAGCATCCCCGTGGCCATGAGTTTCTTGAAAGACATAGTATTCTCTCCTGTTGGAAGATTGGTTTGCTGCGCCGGACATGTGCCGCCGCAGGAACAGTTTTATTTTCTGAGGGGCAACATCTCGCGGACGTTGCCCTGTTCAGGCACTGATCGTCCGAGATGACCGGACTTATCGTATTCCATCCGGCCCACCCATAGGATGCGGGCCGGTTGGTCTGTCTTGTTCGACCAGCAGTGCGGCGTGTCCCCAAGGTAATGCAGGCTGTCGCCTTCACGCATGAGGTATTCGCGTTCACCCACCATTTGCGAGATCGCACCTTCGAGGATGTAGATGATTTCCTCGCCGATGTGGTTGACCACTTCGGACTCGTAGCCCGGTGGCACGTTCATCACATAGGAGGTCAGCTCGTGCCCGGAGAAGGCAGCGCCGATCTGTTCGTATTGCACCGGCGAGTCGGCTACGGAAAACCGTGGACGGCTGGCACCCCGGGTCAGGCTGTCTGCCGCACGTGGTGAATGTACAAAATGGTCCAGATCTACAGCCAGCGCCGTGGCAATCTGGTTCAGCGTCCCCAGCGAAGGCATCGCATTGCCCCGCTCGACCTGACTGAGATAGCCAACCGATACCCCCGATACGGCTGAAAGCTGCTGCAACGTCATCGCCATCCGGTGCCGCTGCGTACGCATCCGCGCGCCCAGCAGGTTCGAAGGCTTTTCTTTTGCAACGTCGCTTTGCATATAGCAGGTTCAGGCTCCCCAGGACCGTCTTGCGCGGTCGCGTTGCCGACACTGAGCATTAAACATGTTTTGGTCAACAATAAAAATTATTGTCAGGAGAAATTATTTTTCTCGATCTATGTGATTTTTCATAGATTAGATTTTGAAGGGTTCATTGCTCTAGGAGGCTGAGGGCGTCGATCCGCGTTCAAAAACACTTGGCAATACAACCTTTGCGGTTCTAGTGTGGGTTGTCTGTTATAGGATGCCGACGTGCTTGAACTTCGCCAGCTGATCCCAGAGATCCTGAAATGTGCGCAAGATCCTTTGCGCT
>JAGXHB010000029.1 GCA_024636425.1 Roseobacter sp. | reverse complement strand
GGACGCGGTGTGCGGGCGGGCGGAGACGTGCCGAAACAATGGCAGCACCTGCAAGGCAAGCGCGTGATCGACCACACCGTCGCGGCCTTTCAAAGCCATCCGAAAATCTCGGAGATCGTAGTTGTTCTGAACGCGGACGACATGGGAGAGGCGCAGGCCTTTGTCACAGTCGGGTGCAGGGTTGTCGAAGGCGGTGCCGACCGCGCGGGGTCCGTGCGCAACGGACTGGCGCTTGTCGATGCGGAGCGGGTGCTGATCCATGATGCCGCACGACCTTGCGTCTCGGCCGGAGTGATCGACGATGTGCTCGCGGCGCTTGAAACCTCTGTCGCTGCGGCGCCGGGACTGCCCGTCACCGATGCGCTTTGGCAGGGGGATGGCGGTCGCGTCGCGGGCACGCAGGACCGCGCCGGGCTTTATGCCGCGCAAACACCGCAAGGATTTCACACAGCGGCCATCCGCGACGCCCATGCGCGTTACAAAGGGATCGCAGCCGACGATGTCGAAGTTGCCCGCGCCGCAGGATTGGACGTTGCCATCACGCAAGGCAGCGTTGATAACCTGAAAATCACCTTGCCGGGCGATCTGGCCCGTGCCGCCCGCATTCTGGAGAGTTCAATGGATATTCGCACCGGCAACGGCTTTGACGTGCATGCGTTCGGACCCGGAGACCATGTGACGCTTTGCGGCGTAAAAATACCTCATGATCAGGGACTTGTAGGCCATTCCGATGCGGATGTAGGCATGCATACGGTGACGGATGCCATCTATGGCGCGCTCGCCATGGGCGACATCGGCCAGCATTTCCCCCCGTCCGATCCGCAGTGGAAAGGTGCTGAAAGCCACATCTTCCTGCGCCACGCCGCCGATCTGGCCCGCAGCGAAGGCTTCACGCTGACCCATGTCGATTGCACTCTGATTTGCGAATACCCCAAGGTGGGGCCCCATGCCGCACAGATGCGGGCGGTGATGGCGGATATACTGGGGATCGACACGGCCCGCGTGTCGGTCAAGGCCACCACATCGGAACGCCTTGGGTTTACGGGTCGGGGCGAAGGCATCGCCTGCATGGCCACAGCAACATTGGTGAAAACATGAAATTTGCAAAACTGATCGCGACCGTTCTGGGCGTCGGCTATATCCGTCCTGCTTCGGGCACATGGGGGTCGCTTGTCGCCTTGCCGTGGGGCTGGTTGCTGCATGTGGTCGGGGGCTTTCCGCTGATGATCGTGGGCATTCTGGTCGCCTTCGGCGCAGGCTGGTGGGCGACGGCCAAGATGACTGCAGGCAGTGCCGATCACGACCCCTCCGAGATCGTGATTGACGAAGTGGCAGGCCAGTGGATCGCCCTGCTGCCGCTGAGCTATGCGTCATGGTCGATGGGGATGGATATTCTGGTGATGTGGCCAGGCTGGATTGCTGCGTTCTTGCTGTTCCGTCTTTTCGACATCTGGAAACCGCTGCTGATTGGCTGGGCGGACCGTCGGGGCGATCCGCTGGGCGTGATGCTCGACGACGTGATTGCAGGCATCTTTGCGCTTTTCGGTGTGGTTATACTGGCGGTGATCTATCATGGCTTTCTCTGATGCAGAGGAGTTGCTGCAACGCGCCATTGCGCGCGGCGTCATGTTCGCCTGCGCCGAAAGCTGCACAGGCGGCATGGTTGCGGCGGCGCTGACCGACCTGCCAGGGTCGTCCGCCATGTTTGACCGCGGCTTTGTCACCTATACCAATGACGCGAAAGTGTCCCTTCTGGGCGTGACCGAGCAGACGCTTGAGGCACATGGTGCCGTGTCCGAAGAAACCGCACGCGAGATGGTGGCGGGCGCGCTGGCGCGCTCAAAGGCGCAGATCGCCGTGTCCATCACAGGGATCGCCGGCCCGGGCGGGTCCGAGCACAAACCCGAAGGGCGCGTCTGTTTCGGATTGGCGGTGGAGGGTAGGATCACCACCCAGACGCAGGAGTTCGGTGCTTTGGGCCGCGAAAACGTACGGCTGGCGGCACGCGATCATGCGCTGTCCCTCCTGCTCGGGGCCGTGTCCTGAGAGACCGGAAGCTACCCTACCCCTGTGGCCCGTAAAGTGCGGCCGCGCGTTTCTCGAAGGCGCGCACGACGCGTTGCATCGCTTCGTTGAACACAACGCCGATGATCTTTTGCAGGACCATGTTCCGGAATTCGAAATCGACGAAGAAATGCACCTTGCAGCGCCCGTCCCCCGCATCTTCGAAATGCCAGTTGGATTTCATGTGTTTGAACGGTCCGTCCAGATATTCGGTGTCGATCTTCTTTGGTTCGGGCCAAAGCACAACGCGGCTGGTAAAGCGCTCGCGAAAGACCTTGAAGCTGATGACAAGATCGGCGTCCATCACTTCGTGATCGCCCTTGTCGTCGCGTGATTTGATGCGCGCGGCGGCTGTCCACGGCAGGAATTCGGGATAGGATGCCACATCGGCCACCAGATCGTACATCTGCTGGGCGGTATAGGGCAGTTCGCGGGTCTCTGAATGGGTAGGCATTGATTTCCGTCTGTCTAGAAGTTAGCCCTTATGAAGCCCTATTCCCCGAATTTTCAAGGTCAAACCCATGCCGACGCGTCCTTATGTCATCGACGAAATGATTTCGGCCAAATCCATCGCCGCCCGGATCGAGGCGCTGTGCCGTGAAATTCAGGCAGAATTCGAGGGGACGGACAAGCTGACGGTCGTGGGCCTGCTGCGCGGGTCATTCGTGTTCATCGCCGATCTGGTGCGCGAGCTGGACCTGCCCATCGAGGTCGATTTCCTTGAGGCATCCAGCTATGGCGATGGCATGCAAAGCAGCCGCGAGGTGCGGATTCTCAAGGATTTGCGCGGTGCCATCGAAGGGCGGGATGTGCTGGTGGTCGAGGACATCGTGGACACGGGCCACACCCTGCACCATGTGCGCAATCTGCTGTTGTCGCGTGGACCCGCGCGCCTGAAAACGATCGCCCTGCTCGACAAACCCAGCCGTCGCGAGGTCGACATGAAAGCCGACTGGATCGGGTTTGCGATCCCGGACGAATTCGTCGTGGGCTATGGCATCGACTTTGCGCAGCGCAACCGCAACCTGCCCTATATCGGAAAGGTGCGTTTCACATGAATATCGCGTGGCTGATGCGGATGCGCCGATGGGTACAAAATCCGCCATCGCTGCGGCGGGTGCTGCTGGTCTTTGGAATCATCGCGGTCGCCGTGGCGATCTATTGGCTTGAGCATTTCGACATGTGGCCCGACTGGGCGACCAGTGAACGGCTGAAGCTGCGCTTCTAGTCCGTGCAGGTCACTTCGCGCATCACAGTTTCCGGCGGGGCGATCATCTTTTTCTCCTCACGGTAAACCGGCGGATATTCCATGAGGTCAATGCGTCCGTTCGCCCGTTTGATATATTGGCGATAGCTTTCCTTGACCAAGATCTTCTTGACGCTGAATTTCGCGGGGACCTGCACCTGACGGTAGCAGCCGATACGTGTGGCGTTTGGGTCGTTGATGCCCTGTTGGGCATGGGCTGGCACTGCGGTGGCCAGCACCGTCAAGGCCAAAGCTGACATAGCAAATCGGTTCATGGTTTTGTCCTCTAGGCTCGATTTTCCAAGGACTAACCCGTCAAAGCGGCATGAAAGTGGCGCGGTAACGACAATTTTGGGGTCTGAGGGATGCCGCTAAAAAATAGAGGCGCACAGCAGTTGTGCGCCTCTTTTTCTTGGCAGACGTCTCGCGGATCAGTTGCGGCAAGCAGCCTTGCGCTTGAGGTAGTAGCCTTTGCTGACCTGAACGCGGTTCTCGATGTAGACGGGTGCATAATACACTTCGACCATCTGGTCGCCGCGGTGCTCCCACTTTGTTTTTGCGCCGGAGTGCAGTGTTTTTGTTGTCTTGTACTGGGCGGGAACCCAAACGCTGTCATAGCAAGCTACGACCTGACCTTCCCATGCCAGTGCAGGCGCGGCGAAAGACGACAGAACAACGGCGGCAGCAATCAATTTCATTTTCATATAAAACTTCCTCTTAAGTTGCAGTAGGCGGAAAATAGCACGACCGTTAACCGTGGGTCATGAAAACGATTGCAATCTGAGGCTGATTAAGGGTCAAGCCGCCACATTTTCGCCCGATTTGAGAAAAGCGTGACAACTAGGCCACAGTTGGCCAGACTGCTCCAAGTCATTGAAAGATCTGCTGTTTAATATTGAGAAACAATCACAGTCGAAGCTCGCGACTGTTCCATATTGAAGCCCGAATCAAAACGAACTTCCTTTATTTCTCTCTAAAATCTCGTTTTAAGCGCGCAGCGGATTTCTCCCCGCCCTTCGGTTTATTCCGGCTGCCCTTGCGCAAACCTCCGTAAACACAGGTGCGGAACGAAAAAAGCGTCGTCCGACACTGGGTTCGAACGACGCCTTCAAGTTGTTTCGCGGTTTCAGGAATTAGCCGAGCTTGGCCATCCGGGCCGCGCGCAGGCGGGCAAAATCGTCGCCGGCATGGTAGCTGGACCGGGTCAGCGGCGTCGCCGACACCATCAGGAAACCCTTGCCATAAGCTGCCTTTTCATAGGAGGCGAATTCGTCAGGATGAACGAATCTGTCCACGCGGTGATGCTTGGGCGTAGGTTGCAGATATTGCCCGATGGTCAGGAAATCGATGTCGGCGGCGCGCATGTCTTCCATGACCTGAATGACCGACTGGCGATCCTCGCCCAAGCCGACCATGATGCCAGACTTGGTAAACATTGTCGGATCCAGCTCCTTGACGCGTTGCAGCAACCGCAAAGAATGGAAATAGCGCGCGCCGGGACGCACTTCGGGGTATAGACCGGGCACTGTTTCAAGATTGTGGTTAAACACATCCGGCCGCGCCTCGACGACGATTTCGAGAACCTTTGGATCGCAGCGGATAAAATCGGGCGTCAGGATCTCGATCGTGGTGCCAGGAGACCGTTTGCGCACGGCGCGAATGGTCTGGGCGAAATGTTCGGCACCACCGTCTTCGACATCGTCACGGTCGACGCTTGTGATAACGACGTGGTTCAACCCCAGCTTGGCGACCGCATCGGCCACCCTCCCCGGCTCGAACACATCGAGCGCTTCGGGCGGCTTGCCCGTTGCGATGTTGCAGAATGTGCAGGCGCGGGTGCAAACCTCGCCCATGATCATCATCGTGGCGTGGCCTTGGCTCCAACACTCACCGACGTTCGGACAGCCCGCTTCTTCGCAGACTGTCACCAGTTTGTTGTCGCGCATGATCTTGGCGGTTTCAGCATAGCCCTTGCCGCCCGGTGCCTTGACGCGGATCCAGCTTGGCTTCTTGGGCTGCGGATTGTCCGGGCGTTTGGCTTTTTCGGGGTGGCGCTGTTCGGGGATCTTGAGGTCGCGCATGATCAGGCTCCGTTCCTTTTCGGGTTGCTCCCTATGTAAGGGGTTCCGCGCCCACAGGAAAGGGGCTGTGGTAGAGGGACGCAGCGCATCCGAAAAAACAGTGCTTTTTTGAATTTACCGCCTTACCGCCACCCCACCCGAGAGATCGGGGTTATCCGGCATGGCCCGGCGTCGGCCCTGTCGCGCAATCAACCGACGCTGACTAAGATCAAGGCCGCGAAAGGCTGACAGATCAGCCGATCATCGCGCTGCCCGGGCCCAATGTTTCTTCGTAATGTTTCCGAAGGCGCATCAATGCGATCCGCAATACGATCTTGCCGGACCGTGCCGACCACCCCAGCCGCTTCTCCGCCGTCTCAAGCCCTTCCAGATAACAACAGCACCGCAGGACCACG
Source organism: Roseobacter sp. (assembly GCA_024636425.1). Taxonomy (GTDB): domain Bacteria; phylum Pseudomonadota; class Alphaproteobacteria; order Rhodobacterales; family Rhodobacteraceae; genus Sulfitobacter. The sequence continues at coordinate 764 of JAGXHB010000029.1, read as the reverse complement.
TCCGACAAACCCGGCCCCAGATCCGCCAGTGCCGATGCAACCCGCGCCCGCGCCGCCGAGGGTGCACTTCCGACAAAAACCGATGGCCCGGTATTCCCACCCGGTGCCAGAAAGCGGTCCCAATCCTGCGTGATCCTTTCGCCCATCTGCGACAGTTCGAAATCTTCGCGCAGTCGCTCTCCTGCCTGCACCATCTTGTCCGTCAGAAACGGGGTTCCATCTTTCTCGCGCCGCCGCGCCAAGGCGGCCAACGGGCTTTCCGCCAACGTGTAGCGCGATTTGCGCGTTTCTGTTGTTACGCCTTCCATCTCGTCTGGCATATCGCCAAAGGGCAACTGCGCTTCACTGAAACCACGGACCTCCGGGCCGGGTCTCTTCAGCAGTTGTTCCAGCGCCGTGCGGCCCGCGGCGGTGATGTAATAGCGGCTGATCCGTGCGGCCCCATGTGTTGCGATCCACCCTTTCAAGGCCATCGCCTGCGCCACCGGACGGTCAACCACGCCGGTGCGGGTGGTGGCACCGTCGGGGCCGTCCCGCACAACGACTGCTTTTTCCATATCGGCGGCAATCGCCAGCACTGCGCCCGTTTCGCACAACCGGCGCAGGATCCGGCATGCCTCGCGGACCAGGGTTTCATCGTCGGGCATTCCTTGAATTTCAGGCTGTATCATCTGCGGCGTCTCCTTTTTCATCGCTGTCCGGTCGCGGCTGGCCCGTCCCAAGGTTTCAAGCGCATCGTCCACCAAAGGATCATCGCGCAAGGT
>JAGXHB010000190.1 GCA_024636425.1 Roseobacter sp. | reverse complement strand
TTGCCACGAGAAGCGATCAACCGAATTGACGCCCACTACGATCATCTTCTCATTCTCGAAGGTTGGCGTCAGATCCTTGTTGATCCACTTCTTGTAGGATCGCCACGGCATGAAGAACCGCTTGAAAGGTCGGTGCAGGGACACATCGTGATTGCCCGGAACACCCAACACAGGCGCTTTTAATGCCTGAATAAAATCATGCGCCTCTTTGAACTGGCTCTCACGGGCCCGCTGTGTGAAGTCACCCGAAATAGCAACGAGATCCGCGTTCAGCTCATTGACGCAGTCGATAAGCGGGCGCAGCAGGTCAGGCCTATCCTTCCCAAAATGCAGGTCGGAGAGATGAACCAGCCTGCTCACCTGACGGCCTCTTTGAACTCCGGTGGTACAATTATCTTCAAGGCTTCACGTTTCATGCGCAACTTGAATGGTCCTTTCATCTTGGCCAGTTCCCCATCGCGGGCGACGGGACGCGCCCGGTGTGGCATTTCCAGATCAATCTCGGAGCCGCAGTGAATTTCATAATCCGTCTTCTGCTTGGCCACGCCCAGTGCAAGCGATGCGGCGTGTTTGAACAGACCCCAGCGATTGGTGTCAGGGGCCACCAGCAAAACCATTCCTCCGTCTGCGATACACTCCTCGCCGCTCAGGCCCATCTCGTTTAGCTGAAATGCGTTACTCATGGCAAATACCAGTGGTGTGCGGTGATGGAAGGACTTGCCATCGACCGACACCGTCAGCCTGAGGGGTGCCCGCAACGTCGCAAGCGCCTTGATCACCGACCAATATGCGGCCATCCGGCTGCGGCCCCAGCGTTTATAGATCCCTTCACGGGTTTGCAGGATTGCAGCATAGGCACCAATACTGGCGTTGTTCAGGAAAACCTTATCATTGATCACGGAGACATCTGTGGGCCGGATATGACCTTTGGCGATTACGTCAATCGCCTCGTCCACCGTTTCGGGCAAGTTCAAAGATCGGGCAAAATAGTTGAAGGTGCCCGACGGAATGATCCCGAGCTGATTGTCGTGGCCAAGCAATCCGGCAGCAACACCGCTGATCGTGCCATCGCCGCCAGAAGCGATAATCGTCGCGTCAGGTGAATTCTTGGCGGTCTGTGAAACGATCTTCTCTAGATTCTGTCCGGGTTCGAATTCGACGAATTCGACCGGTATATCATGGGTCTTGAATCGCTCTGTTATGAGGCTTTTGCGTTCATCGCCGTTTTCACGGCCAGAACCCTTGTTCAAGATAACTATGGCGCGTGCGGGCTTCATTTCAATCCTACCATATGACGTCCTGATCAAACGCCCTACAGTACGGAAAGTTCAGAAGTTTTTGGAAATCAGGCTGCTGTTTTGCTTGCGATCGGCTTGCCGCTGTAGATCGCATTGTCTACCTGCACCGCGATGCGCCCGTTTGGCAAATCGCGCACAAAGATGCCTTGGATTGATACGCTGGTCCCGACCGTGATTGTACGAAGCATTGGAGTCCCCCCTCCCAAAGAGATTTACTAACGCAACGTAAGCTAGAACTCCCGTGGCTGTCTAGTAACAACGACGCAAGTTTCAATATGATTGACCATCAATGCGAAACAATGCTCCTGCGGTTAAAGCCAGTCGCGCAGGATCGGTATCAGCGGAATATCTGCTGCCGGCATAGGATAATCTTTCAGCGCGTTGGCGCGGACCCATTTCAGGGTCTGGCCCTCCCTCGCGCGCGGCGTCCCGTTCCATTTACGGCAGGCGAAAAGCGGCATCAAAAGATGGAAATCGTCATAGCTGTGGCTGGCGAAGGTCAATGGAGCCAGACAGGAGGTCCAGGTATCTATGCCCAGCTCTTCCTGCAACTCGCGGATCAGCGCCGCTTCGGGGGTTTCACCTTGTTCGACCTTGCCGCCCGGAAACTCCCATAGGCCGGCCATGGGTTTGTCAGGCGGGCGCTGTGCCAGAAGCACGCGCCCGTCCACGTCGATCAAGGCCACAGCCGAGACCAGAACCGTTCTCACGAACGGTAATCCGCGTTGATGTCGATATAGCCGTGGGTCAAATCGCAGGTCCAGACGGTTGCCTTGCCATCGCCCAAACCAACGTCGACGCCAATTACGATGTTCTGACCCTTCATATGTGCGGCAGCGTCGTCTTCCGAATAGTTCGGACTCCGCCAACCATCTTTGGCCACTTCGATGTCACCAAACCGAATCGAAAGCCGGTCGCGATCTGCAGCGGCACCGGATTTACCAACGGCCATTACAACGCGCCCCCAGTTTGGATCTTGCCCCGCAATCGCTGTTTTGATCAGCGGAGAGTTCGCAATCGCCAGTGCATGCGTTTTTGCATCGGTATCCGTGGCGGCACCGGTGACGGTGATCTCGACAAACTTGGTCGCGCCTTCACCATCCTGAACGACCTGATGCGCGAGGTTCAGCATCAGATCATGCAGCGCCTTGGAGAACGTATCGTTTTCGCTGACATCCACACCTGATGCGCCGGTTGCTGCCATGATCAGGGTGTCTGAGGTCGATGTATCGCTGTCGACCGTGATGCAGTTGAACGTGCTATCTGTATGCTTGGACAGCATCGCTTGCAGCGCGGGCTGGCTGACAACGGCGTCGGTAAATATATATACCAGCATTGTCGCCATGTCTGGCGCGATCATGCCGGAGCCTTTGGCAATCCCAGCAATAGAGACTGTTTTGCCCTCAATCTCCATCTCGGCCCTGGCCCCTTTGGGGAAGGTGTCGGTCGTCATGATTGCCTTCGCCGCCTCGGAAATACTGTCTGGCGAAAGCTGATCCTTGAGGTCGGACAGAACCGCGGTGATGCGGTCATGAGGCAACGGTTCGCCGATCACCCCGGTCGAGGACGTGAAGACGCGCGATTGCGGAATATCGCAAACCTCGGCAACAGCGGCAGTTATCGCCTCGACCGCCGTGACGCCGCCCCTGCCGGTAAAAGCATTGGCGTTTCCGGAGTTCACAAGAATTGCGGCCCCTGCGTCGGATGCGCCACCAATCTTCGCCTGACAATCCAGAACCGGTGCCGCCCGTGTGGCTGAGCGGGTAAAGGCCCCCGCGACCGTCGATCCGGGGGCCAGTTCAGCCAACATCACATCCGTGCGCCCCTGATACCGGACACCAGCGGCGGTTGTTGCAAACCGAACGCCGTCGATTACCGGAAGATCAGGAAAGGACGCCGGTGCAAGCGGCGATACAGCGAGGGTCTTGCCCATGGATTACTCCAACAAGCCAAGGTCGTTGAGCACGGAAGGGTCGATGTCATCGGCAGCCGACCGTTCTACATCAGCCTCTGCTGTTTTCTCTTCGATCATCTCTTGCGCCTTGACCTGACGGATCTGGGTTTCAAGCTCTGCCTTGACCTCGTCCATTGCAGGGGCATCTTTCTGGCGTTTGTCTTCCAGCTTGATGATGTGCCAGCCAAACTGGGTTTGGATCGGGTCCGAAACGTCACCGACTTCCATATCGGCCACGGCGGTTTCAAATTCAGGAACCATCATGCCGGGTCCGAACCAACCAAGCGCACCGCCGCTTGGGCCGGAGGGACCAGTGGATTTCGTCTTGGCGGTTTCTGCAAAATCTGCGCCGCCTTCAATTTCTTCTTTGATCGCGGCAGCTTCTTCTTCGGTTTCGACCAGAATGTGGGCGGCGTTGAATTCTTCGGTCGGTTCGGCAGAGCCGTAGGTTTCCGCATATGCGGTCTCAAGCTCTTCTGTGGTAACCTCCTCGGCCATTGCCGCCTCGATCACTTCGCCTGCAATCAATTGCCGACGCTCGTTTTCCAGCGCAAGTGTCACGCGGCCCGGCAGATCGCCCTCGTAGGATTGCGACAGGGCTGTCTGCTGCACAAGCTGGTCCAGAATGCCTTTGAACAGCACCTCGGGTGGCAGTTGCTGATATTGCTCTGGCAGGGTGGCACGGGCGATGATCATGTTGCCAATGGTAATGTCGGTGCCGTTAACAGTCGCAACGACTGTGTCGGCAGTGACAGCGTCCTGCGCTGCAACAGGCAAGGAAAGTGAGGCGGCAACCACGAAGGGTGCCAGGAAAGTGAAAGGTTTTTGCATGTATCTGTCCTAGGTTGGGCTGCCAAGATTGGCTGCTACATTGACACGGTTTGGTGCGCCCCTTACATCGCCCTATGGGCGCGGCTTTGGCGCACGTTCAGTCTTGTACTTAGGGGCTGTCCGGCGGCTCGGCAAGCAGATGGGCGCCTCGGATCTTAACTTCGGCAGGAGATTGCATGCTGGGCATCGGAACACTCGCCAAAAAAGTCTTTGGGACACCCAACGACCGAAAAATCAAGGCGACCCGCCCGCTGGTTGAAAAGATCAACGCGCTGGAAGACGACTTTCTTGCCATGACCGATGACGGTCTCAAGGAAAAAACGGAAGAGCTGAAAAAGCGGGCGCAGGAAGGCGAAAGCCTTGATGATCTGCTGCCTGAAGCCTATGCGAACTGTCGCGAGGCGGCGCGCCGCACACTGGGCCTGCGCGCCTTTGACACGCAGCTGATGTCAGCGATCTTTCTGCATCAGGGTAATATCTCTGAACAAAAGACAGGTGAGGGCAAGACCCTGACGGCGAGCCTTGCCGCCTACCTGAATGCGCTCACTGGCAAAGGTGTGCATATCGTCACCGTCAACGAGTACCTTGTAAAACGCGACTCCGACTGGATGGGCAAAGTCTTTGCCGCTCTTGGGATGACCACAGGCGCTGCGGTGTCGGGCATGACCGAAGAAGACAAGCGCGCGGCCTATGACAGCGATATCACCTACGCCACCAATAACGAGCTGGGTTTTGATTATCTGCGCGATAACATGAAATCCGAGCTGAGCCAGATTTTCCAGAAATACCACAACTATGCGATCGTCGACGAGGTCGACAGCATTCTGATCGACGAGGCGCGGACACCGCTGATTATCTCTGGCCCGTCTGACGACCGCTCCGAGATGTACAAGATCATCGACGATGTGATCCCGTTGCTGCAGGACGATCATTACGAACTGGACGAGAAGACCCGCAACGTCACCTTCACCGAAGAAGGCAACGAATTCCTTGAAGGTGAACTGCGCCGACGCGGTCTTCTGGAAGAAGAGCAGACGATGTACGATCCTGAAAGCACGACAATCGTACACCACATGAACCAAGGTCTGCGGGCTCACAAGCTGTTCCAGCGTGACAAGGATTACATCGTGCGTGATGGCGAAGTCATGTTGATCGATGAATTTACCGGTCGGATGATGGCGGGCCGTCGCCTGTCCGAAGGTCTGCATCAGGCGATCGAAGCCAAGGAGAACTGCAAGATCCAGCCCGAAAACGTGACGCTGGCCTCGGTGACCTTCCAGAATTACTTCCGCCTTTATGACAAACTTGCCGGCATGACCGGCACGGCGGAAACCGAAGCCGAAGAATTTGCCGAAATCTATGGTCTTGGCGTTGTCGTGGTACCGACAAACCTGCCGATTGCGCGCGAGGATGAAGACGATCAAGTGTATCGTTCCGCGTTGGAAAAATATCAGGCAATGATCGAAAAGGTCAAGGAATCCAATGCCAAAGGGCAGCCGGTTCTGGTTGGTACCACGTCGATCGAAAAGTCCGAAATGCTAAGCCGGATGCTGACAGAAGCGGGGATTCAGCACAATGTTCTGAACGCGCGCCAGCACGAGCAAGAAGCGCAGATCGTCGCCGACGCAGGTAAATTCGGAGCAGTTACGATTGCAACGAACATGGCCGGTCGCGGGACGGATATTCAGCTTGGCGGCAACGTCGAACTGAAGGTGCTTGATGCATTGGACGCTGACCCCGACGCTGATCCTGTCGCCGTGCGCACCCGGATCGAGGCGGAGCATGCCGACGAAAAGAAGCGCGTCATTGAGGCGGGCGGTCTTTATGTCATTGCGTCCGAGCGTCACGAAAGCCGCCGCATTGACAACCAGTTGCGCGGTCGTTCGGGCCGTCAGGGTGACCCAGGACGGTCGTCGTTCTATCTTTCACTCGAAGACGATCTGATGCGGATTTTCGGGTCGGAGCGGCTTGAGAAAGTCCTGACAACTCTGGGCCTGAAAGAGGGCGAGGCGATTATTCACCCGTGGGTGAACAAGTCGCTGGAGCGGGCGCAGGCCAAGGTCGAAGGCCGCAACTTTGACATTCGCA
>JAGXHB010000189.1 GCA_024636425.1 Roseobacter sp. | reverse complement strand
CTGAGATTTTCCGGCGGGCCTGTTCATAGCGTTTTCATCCTGAGAATTTTGTGCCAAGCCCGCGCCATATCTGCGTAAGGACGCACCTCATGACGACGATAAAGCTGCATAACACCAAGACCCGCAAACGCGAGGTTTTCACGCCCATCGACCCCGAAAACGTGCGGATGTATGTCTGCGGTCCCACCGTCTATGACCGCGCTCATCTGGGCAATGCGCGGCCTGTGATCGTGTTTGACGTGCTCTACCGCCTGCTGCGCCATGTCTACGGGCCAGATCACGTGACCTATGTGCGCAATTTCACGGATGTGGATGACCGCATCAACGAGACCGCACAAAAGCGCAAAGTGGCGGGCGCGGAGGGCACGCTGGAAGAGCTGATCGCGAGCCGTGCGGATGAGACGATACGCTGGTATCATGAGGACATGGATGCGCTGAGCGCATTTCGTCCCGACCACGAGCCGCGTGCGACGGAGTACATTGGCCAGATGATTGCGATGATCAGACAGCTGATTGAGGATGGCTTTGCCTATGAGAAGGACGGCCACGCGTTGTTTCGCGTGCGCGAGTATGCCGACTACGGTAAGCTCTCTGGCCGCTCGGTCGATGATATGATCGCAGGCGCGCGGGTAGAGGTCGCACCCTACAAAGAAGATCCGATGGATTTTGTGCTGTGGAAACCCTCGGATGATGATCTGCCCGGCTGGGACAGCCCGTGGGGCCGGGGACGTCCGGGCTGGCATATCGAATGCTCGGCCATGGCGCATGAGCTTCTGGGTGCGCATTTCGACATTCACGGGGGCGGCAACGACCTGATGTTTCCGCATCATGAGAACGAGATCGCGCAAAGCTGCTGTGCGCATCCCGGGTCGGGCTTTGCGAATGTCTGGATGCACAACGAGATGTTGCAGGTCGAGGGCAAGAAGATGTCCAAGAGCTTGGGCAACTTCTTTACCGTGCGCGATCTGCTGGATCAGGGCGTGCCGGGCGAGGTGATCCGCTTTGTGATGCTGAGCACGCATTACCGCAAGCCGATGGACTGGACCGAGAAAAAACGGGAAGAAGCGGAGAAGACGCTGCGCAAATGGTATGCGCTGGCCATCACCGGCGAGGAAGGTCACGCACCTGAAGACAGGATCCTTGCGCTTCTGGCCGAGGATCTGAACACGCATGGCTGTCTGTCGCACCTGCACGAGGTCTTTGCCACCGCAGACGCGACCGCTTTGCGGTCCGGATTGCGGATGCTGGGTCTCATGGGGGCGTTGCTGCCAGACTGGGCTGCCGCGAAAGCGTTTGATCTGACGGACTACGAGGCGTTCCTGAGCGATGCGCGTGTCATGGCGATGGAGACCAAGGATTTTGCCGAAGTCGACCGGATCAAGACGGCCTTGCAGAACGCCGGTGTCGAAGTCCAGATGCGCAAGGATGGGGTGCGGTTGACTGCGCCTCCCGGCTTTGACCCCGCCCGGTTGGAGGGGGTGTTGTGAGCGGTCAGGGCAGTCGTGGGGGCCAGCCCCCACACCCCTGGAGTTTACCTGGCAAAATGAAGAGGGGTCCGTCTGGTGAATAGGAAAAGGGGGGGCGGGATTGTGAGTAAGGAACGGCTTTATCTTTATGACACGACCCTGCGCGACGGTCAGCAAACCCAAGGGGTGCAGTTCTCGACCGCAGAAAAGCTGCGCATCGCGCTGAGCCTGGATCAGCTGGGGGTGGACTATATCGAAGGAGGCTGGCCCGGCGCAAACCCGACTGACAGTGCTTTTTTTGAGGCAGTGCCTGCGACGCGCGCCCGGATGACCGCCTTCGGCATGACCAAGCGGGCGGGCTTTTCGGCGGAAAATGATGATGTCCTGGCCGCTGTGATGAATGCGGGCACGGGCACGGTCTGTCTGGTGGGCAAGACGCATGATTTTCATGTCACGGCGGCGCTTGGGATCACGCTTGAGGAGAATACCGACAACATCGCGAAATCCGTGGCGCATATTGCAGCCAGCGGGCGCGAGGCGTTGTTCGACGCAGAGCATTTCTTTGACGGATACCGCGCCAATCCCGACTATGCGATCGCAGCGGTCAAGGCGGCGTATGACGCGGGCGCGCGGTGGATTGTGCTGTGTGATACCAACGGCGGCACACTTCCGTCCGAGGTCGGGCGCATCACCGGCGAGGTGATCGCGGCGGGCATTCCGGGCGACCGTCTGGGCATCCACACGCATAACGATACCGAGAATGCGGTCGCCTGCACGCTGGCCGCCGTCGATGCAGGCGCCCGCCAGATCCAGGGCACGCTGAACGGGTTGGGCGAACGCTGCGGCAATGCCAACCTGACCACGCTGATCCCGGTTCTGCTGCTGAAGGAGCCCTATGTCAGCCGTTTCGAGACGGGAATCAGCGTCGCGGCGCTGGCCGATCTGACCCGGATCAGCCGCAGTCTGGACGAGATCCTGAACCGCGTGCCGATGAAACAGGCGGCGTTCGTGGGCTCATCAGCCTTTGCGCATAAGGCGGGGTTGCATGCCAGTGCGATCCTCAAGGATCCGTCGACCTACGAGCATATTGATCCCGCATGCGTAGGCAATACGCGGATCATTCCGATGTCGAACCAGGCCGGCCAGTCGAATTTGCGCCGGCGGCTGGAAAGTGCGGGCCTGACCGTTGCAAAGGGCGACCCGGCGCTTGGCCGGATCCTCGAGGATATCAAGGCCCGCGAGGCGATCGGCTATAGCTATGACACCGCACAGGCCAGTTTCGAGCTGCTGGCGCGGCAGGCGCTTAGTCAGATGCCGGATCTTTTCGAGGTCAAGCGCTACCGTGTGACGGTGGAGCGGCGCAAGAACAAGTACGACCGGATGATCAGCCTGTCCGAAGCTGTGGTGGTGGTGAAGGTGGATGGTGAAAAACGTCTGTCCGTGTCAGAATCCATGGATGCCGATGGATGCGACTGCGGTCCGGTCAATGCGCTCTCAAAGGCGCTGGTCAAGGATCTGGGGCAGTATTCGGCCTTGCTGGAAGACATGCATCTGGTGGATTTCAAAGTGCGCATCACCCAAGGCGGCACCGAGGCCGTGACCCGCGTGATCATTGACAGTGAAGACGGGCAGGGGCGGCGCTGGTCCACCGTGGGCGTCAGTGCCAATATCGTCGACGCGTCGTTCGAGGCGCTGCTGGATGCGATCCGCTGGAAATTGATCCGGGACATCAAGGATTGAGTTGGGGGGCAACTCTGGAATTGCATCCCGTCCGGATTAACTCGCAAGCTAAATCGATAGGAGGAAACCATGTCAGCCGTTACCGACAAGGGCACCTGCCTGATCATCCTGCAGGCCGGGCGTGCTTGCCCTGCTGCTGCCCCTGAGGTCCGTCGTGGCTTTTGATGTGGACCTGACCGCTTGTGCGCAGATGGTTGAGCGTGCAGACCCTTTGCGGTTTCGCACCGCCATGGCAGCGCCTGTTGCCGCGCGCCGGACGCTCTTTCCGCTTTATGCGTTCAATATCGAAGTGGCCCGCGCGCCTTGGGTCACGCAGGAGCCGATGATTGCGGAGATGCGTCTGCAATGGTGGCGCGATGTCTGCGAGGAGATCGAGCAGGGCAAGCCCGTGCGCCGTCACGAGGTTGCCACGCCCCTTGCGGCCGCCATTACGCCGTCTGATGCTGCACAGCTTGATACCCTGATTGCAGCGCGCCGGTGGGACATCTACCGCGACGCGTTCGAGGACGAAGCGCATTTCGACCGGTATATCGACCAGACCGCCGGCACGCTGATGTGGCTTTCCGCGCGGTCCATGGGCGAGGCGAACGAAGCGGTCGTCCGTGAGGCGGCCTACGGCTCCGGGGTGGCGGCCTGGCTGCACGCCATTCCGCAGCTTATGGCGCAAGGCCGGGTGCCGTTGCTGGACGGGACCAATGCAGGCGTGTCAGCTTTGGCGCGCAAGGCGTTGGGACGGTTGAAAAAAGCGCGTCAAAACCGGGGTGCCGTGTCGGCAGAGGCAAGACCGGCCCTGTTGGCAATCGGGGCCAGCGCAACCGTGCTTGACGCCGCGATCAGAGAACCTGCGCGGGTGGCTGACGGAACTTTGCCCTCCATGGACCGCTTTGCCTTGCCGTGGCGCGCCTTGTCCGGTCGCTGGTAGCGCGTCAGGTCACCATCAGGCGGTCGCCGGACGCTGACGAAGCACCAGCCAGATCAACGATCCGCCTGCCAGCACCAGAAACGGGATCATCGCGATATTGACGGCGGCCCAGCCTTCGACGGCGCTGCCGCCCGAGCAGTTCATCAAACCGCCGCTGGCCAGCGATGCAAAGGTGACGCCGCCAAAGACCAACAGATCGTTCAGCCCTTGCATCCGCCCCCGCTCGTGCGGGGCGTGTGCGCCCGCCAGCATCGACGTGGCACCGATGAAACCGAAGTTCCAGCCGATGCCCAGCAGGATCAACGAGATGTAGAAGTTCCCCAGATCGACGCCTTGCAGCGCAACAATGCCCGCCACGCCCAGAATGGCGATGCCAAGTCCAAGGATCTTCTCGACCCCGAAGCGGGCAATCAGATGCCCCGTCACAAACGAGGGTGCATACATCGCAAGCACATGGCCGGTGACGATATTTGACGCGTCCACAATATCGAACCCGCAGCCGACCACAGCCAGCGGCGTTGACGTCATCACGAGGTTCATCAATGCATAAGATACCATGCCGCAAATCACGGCGACCGCAATGCGCGGGGTACGGAGCAATTCCAGCCGCGAGCGGCCCTTTGGCGCATCCACAGCAGGGATCGGAGGCTTGGGGATATCCAGAAAGATGAACAGCAGCATCCCGAACGCGTTCAACCCGATCGCCGCGAGGTAGACGGGGAAGAACCGCATCACCGTGGCATCCGCGTTTGATCCGGTCAGTAAACCCACGATCTGCGGGCCGATGATTGCAGAAATCAGCCCCCCCGCCATCACATAGGAAATCGCCTTGGGGCGATACGCGTCCGATGCGGTGTCAGTCGCTGCAAACCGGAAAAACCCCTGTGAAGACATGTAGATGCCCATCAGGTAGCTGCCCAGCAAGAACATTGCAAAGCTTTGGGTTGTGAGCGCGTAGGCACAGATTGCAGCACCTGCCATGCCGCCGAACGCGCCGGTGATGAACCCGGCCCGCCGCCCGAATTTCTGCATCACGCCCGACAGCCACGGGGCCGTGGTCATCGACCCGAAAACGATCATCGAAATCGGAAGTGTGGCAAGGCAGACATTGGGCGAAAGCTGTTGCCCCGCCAGGCCGCCAATCACGAAATACATCGGCATCTGACTGCCAAGGAAGGCCTGCGCGGTGACAAGAACTGCCACATTGCGCTTGGCGCGGGTATCATCAATCATTGTCATGCAAACGGCGTAAACCTGCGCCCTGAAAACGGCAAGACCCCTTGCGCCTGCCGCCGTCCTGAAGGACCATCGCGACCATGGATCATACCTCGCATATCCTGCTGGTCGCCGGCAGCGCAGAAGCGCATCAGATCGCTGGGGCGGTAGCGCAAACATCGCAAAAAATGCAGGCGATCCTGCGCCGGCCCGAACGCAGCTTCGGCCCCTTGGCGGTGCCGTCGCGGATATGGTCACCGACGTCGCCCGACGCCATGAAAAAATTTATCTCTGACGAGGGGATTACGGCGGTCTGCGATGCGGGTCACGGCTTTGACGGGGATATCTCGGCCATGGCGGCAGAGGTTTCTGCCGGGTTAGGGCTGCCCTATCTGCGTGTCATGCGGCCCGCTTGGGATATAGCACCGCCCGCCGAACGCGCCGCCGATGTCGCCGAGGCCGCAGCGATGATCACGCCGGGCGCGCGGGTCTTTGCCGCGACGGGCAGGGGCACCCTGTCCGCATTTTCCCCGTTCCACGGCGACCGTTTGTTTCTGCGCCAGACCAGCCGTGCCGGCGACGATCCAGCACCTGAATATGTCAAGATTGTCCACGGGTCACCTCCCTTTGGCCTGCAGGACGAGATGGCGCTGTTCCAGCTTCTCAACATCGACACCCTCATCTGCCGCAATGTCGGGGGCCGCAACAGCCGCCCCAAGCTTGACGCCGCCCTGCGCCTTGGTATCCGCACCATCCTCATCGACCGGCCTGATCCGCCAGCGGGCGCTACGGTTGTTTCGTCTGCGCCGGATGCCCTGGACTGGCTGGCAGCACTGTGACCGCAGCGTGACACTCGGCCGGATCATCACCTGCGATGCCGATGTCGCCGAAGGTGCGGCGTGGCTCGCCGCGGCGGACGCGCGTTTCGCGCATGCGCTCAAGCTGACCGGACCGCTGCCGCTGCGCCTGCGCGCTGACGGGTTCGATGCCCTGATCGGCGCGATCATCAGCCAGCAGGTGTCGGTCGCCTCTGCCAATGCGATGCGCGCCAAGATGGATGCCGCGGGGCTGACCTTTGAAGGCGCGATCCTGGCTGCTGGCGAAGAGGGCCTGCGCGCCGCTGGCCTTAGCCGTCAGAAAATCCGCTATGCGCTGGCGCTGGCCGAGGCGGGGATAGACTACGCGGCCTTGCGCCACGCGCCCGACGCTGAAGTCATCGCCACGCTGACCGCTGTGCCGGGCGTTGGCCTGTGGACCGCGCAGATCTATGCCATGTTCTCGCTCGGGCGGGCTGATGTCTTCGCGCCGGGCGATCTGGCCTTGCAAGAGGCGGCGAAAATCCTGTTTGATATGCCCGACAGGCCAAAGCCCAAACTGTTGGCCGCGATGGCGCAAGACTGGTCGCCCTGGCGGTCGGTTGCGGCCCGCGCGCTCTTTTCGTACTACCGGGTGGCAAAGCAACGGGAAGGGATCAGATGACACGTGTATTGAATGCAGAACGCCGCGCACCGGTATCGGGGGAAACGCGCTCTGCGGTGGTTTTCCTGCATGGTTATGGTGCCAATGGTGCGGACCTTCTGGGCCTTGCCGACCCGCTGGGAGAGCATCTTCCCGATACGCTGTTCGTGGCCCCCGACGCCCCCGAATCCTGCGCCGGTGCGCCCTTCGGCTTCCAGTGGTTCCCGATCCCCTGGATCGACAACTCCTCCGAAGAGGAATCCGAGCGCGGCATGATGCAGGCGGTCGATGATCTGAACGCCTTTCTGGACGCGCTGATGGTCGATGAAGACCTGCTGCCCGAACAGGTGGTGCTTTTCGGTTTCTCGCAAGGGACGATGATGGCCCTGCACGTCGCACCCCGCCGCGAAGATGCGGTCGCGGGGGTCGTTGCGTTCTCGGGACGTTTGCTGCGTCCTGAAACGCTTGCCGACGATGCCGTGGTGCGCCCGCCCGTCCTTCTGGTGCATGGCGACGTTGACGAAGTGGTGCCGCCGCAATCCCTGCCGCAAGCTGCCGAAGCGCTTCAGGAAGCGGG
>JAGXHB010000188.1 GCA_024636425.1 Roseobacter sp. | reverse complement strand
GATGCATGAGAAAGCAACCCTGCGCGATGTGCCGCCCCCCGAGGGCATCGCCTTGCGGCAGGTCACGCCCACGCTTGACTGGTACCGCGATGTCTTTCGCCGGGTCGGCGCGCAGGAATGGCTGTGGTTCGAGCGTTTGACATATACGGACGAAAAGCTGCGCGGGATCATCACCGACCCCGATGTGCAGATCTTTACGCTGTCAAAAGACGGTCGGGACGAGGCGCTGCTTGAGCTTGATTTCCGCACGCAAGGCGAATGTGAGCTGGTCTATTTCGGTCTCACGCCTGCGCTGATCGGATCAGGTGCGGGACGTTTCTTGATGAACCACGCGATTGAAACCGCATGGTCCCGTCCGATCAGGCGCTTTCACGTGCATACCTGCACGATTGACAGCCCGCAGGCGCTTGGCTTTTACATCCGCAGCGGATTCACCGCCTACCGCCGCCAGATCGAAGTCGCACCCGACCCACGGCTCTCCGGCATGTTGAACCGTGACGCGGCACCGCATGTGCCGGTCATCCAAGCGACCAAGTGAGCCCGGAGGTTCTCAGGCGTCAATCAGATGGGGCCGGAACGCTTCCACGACACGTTGATAGACACTGCGCTTGAAGGGCACGATATTGGCGACAAGGTCATCGACGGGCAGCCAGCGCCATTCGGAAAACTCCGGGTGTTCGGTATCGAGGTTGATTTCATCGTCGGCACCGTGAAACCGCAGCAGGAACCACTTCTGCTCCTGCCCGCGAAACCGGCCCTTCCAGATGTTGGGAACCAGATCAATCGGCAGGTCATAGGGCAACCAGTCTTCAGTCTGCGCCACGACCGAAACCGACTGCGGCGAGATGCCGGTTTCTTCCTCAAGCTCGCGCAGGGCGGCAACCTCGGCGTGTTCGCCCTTTTCCACACCCCCCTGAGGCATCTGCCAGGCATCCTGATCGCGGTCGCGGCGTTGGCCGACAAAGACATGGCCAGCGCCATTGATCAGCATCACGCCCACGCAGGGACGATAGGGCAGTTTTGCGATGTCTTCGGGTGTCATGGGCAAGGGGCCTTTGCTGCGGGTTAACCACCTCTGAACTAGCATGGTCCTCGGGGCGATGTATATCGGCTTACGCAGCGTTGCGCGTGACAGGCGGCTGCGCTTAGGGTGAACTTCACTGCACAGTGTTCCAGCCAGAAAGGTCTTTACCATGTCCAGCTACCCACACCTGCTTGCCCCGCTTGATCTGGGGTTCACCACGCTCAAGAACCGCGTGTTGATGGGATCGATGCATACCGGGCTTGAGGAAACGGGAGACTGGAACCGCGTCGCTGAATTTTACGCCACCCGCGCGCGTGGCGACGTTGGTCTGATGGTGACAGGCGGGATCGGCCCGAACAAGGAAGGCGCTGTGGCGCACGGTGCCGCGATGATGCTGACACAAAAGGATGTGGACAATCATGCCATCGTGACAGACCGCGTTCACGAAGCCGGCGGCAAGATCGCGATGCAAATCCTGCATGCGGGCCGTTATGCGTTCAGCCCCGATTGCGTCGCACCGTCCGCGATCAAATCCCCGATTTCGATGTTCGCGCCCAAGGAGCTGGACGCCGAAGGCATCGAAAAGCAGATCAGCGACATTGCCGCCTGTGCGCTGCGCGCCAAGCAGGCGGGATATGACGGCGTCGAGGTGATGGGGTCCGAGGGATATTTCCTCAATCAGTTTCTGGTCACCCATACCAACAAACGGACGGATGAATGGGGCGGCAGCTATGAAAACCGGATGAAGCTGCCGGTCGAGGTTGTGACCCGTGTCCGCGAGGCTGTCGGGCCGGATTTCATCCTGATCTACCGCCTGTCGATGATTGACCTTATTCCCAACGGGTCCACATTCGACGAAGTCGTGCAGCTGGCACGCGCCGTCGAGGATGCAGGGGCCACGATCATCAACACCGGAATCGGCTGGCACGAGGCACGGATTCCCACGATTGCCACCTCGGTCCCGCGTGCCGCCTTTGCCTGGGTCACGAAAAAGCTGATGGGCAAGGTCGGCATCCCGCTGATCACATCGAACCGCATCAACACGCCGCAGGTTGCCGAAGACGTGCTGGCCGAGGGATGCGCCGATATGGTGTCCATGGCGCGGCCCATGCTGGCGGATGCGGATTTCGTCGCCAAGGCGGCAGCGGGCAAGGCCGATCAGATCGCCCCCTGCATCGCCTGCAATCAGGCCTGTCTGGATCATACCTTTGGCGGCAAGATCTCGAGCTGTCTGGTGAATCCGCGTGCCTGTTATGAAACCGAACTGAAGGTCGAACCAACCCAAAGCGTCAAGCAGATTGCCGTTATCGGCGCCGGCCCTGCCGGTCTTTCCGCCGCGTTGACAGCTGCCGAACGGGGGCACAACGTCACGATCTTCGACCGCGCATCCGAGATTGGTGGCCAGTTGAACCTGGCCAAACAGGTCGCAGGTAAGGAGGAGTTCTGGGGCCTTGTCGATTGGTACCGCGCCATGCTCGGGGAACGCGGCGTGACGGTCAATCTCAACACCGAAGTGTCGGCCAACGATCTGGGCGATTTTGACGAAGTGATCATCGCCACGGGCGTTGTGCCGCGTGATCCGCAGATACCGGGGCAGGATCAGGGCAATGTCGCCAGCTACATCGACATTCTGAACGGCAAGGTCACTGCCGGCAAAAAGGTCGCCGTGATCGGTGCCGGTGGCATCGGATTCGACGTGTCCGAGCATCTTGTCCATGACGGCGACAGCACAACCACCAACTTGCCCGAATGGATGAAGGAATGGGGCGTCACCGATCCCGGTGAGCATCGCGCAGGTCTGGCCCCCGAAGGCCCGCAACCCCACGCACCCGCTCGCGAGGTGACGATGCTGCAACGTAAGACGACCAAGGTCGGCAAGGGTTTGGGCAAGACGACCGGATGGATTCACCGCGCGTCCCTGACGATGAAAAACGTCAAGATGATCGCGGGCGTGAACTACGAGAAAATTGATGCGGACGGGCTCCACATCAGCTTTGGCGAAGGGCGCGAGAAACCCCAAGTGATTGCGGCGGACACCATCGTGCTTTGTGCCGGGCAACTGTCGGACCGGTCGCTGGCCGATGCGCTCGAGGTGAAGGGGATACCCTGCCATGTCATCGGTGGTGCGGATGTCGCAGCCGAACTGGACGCCAAACGCGCGATTGATCAGGGAACGCGGCTTGCGGCAGCTTTGTAATGTTGCCTCTCGACCTCCGGGGATGCAAAGCTGGGCCGTCATGAGTTGAAGGTTGCCCAATGCCAATATGCGTTTTCGATGTGCGTGCCGATGGTTCAACGTCGGTGCCCACGGATACCAAACTGACCGGCGACGCCGTTTATCGCTGGTGGCACTTCGATCTGACCGACCCCATGCTGGAGCCTTGGGTGCGCGAACATCTGCACGAAATCCCCGCCGGATCGCTGGTCCAGAAACAGACGCGCCCGCGGTGTGACAGGTTTGAAAGCGGGCTGATCCTGAACCTTCGCGGCATCAACCTGAACGACGGCGAAGACGCCGACGAAATGGTATCGGTGCGCATGTATGTCGAATCCGATCTGCTGATCACCGTGCGCCGCAAGAAGGTCTTTGCCATCGACGCGATCCGGCGTGCAGCCGAAGACAACAACGCCCCGCCTTCGCCTGCGGAATACCTTGAGGAACTGGTCGCGCGGCTGACCCATCGCGTCGAGGAACATGTCACCACAATCGACGAGATGGCGGATTTCTTCGAAGATGATCTGGAGGATAAGGAAACGCCGATGCCGCACGAACTGCCCGAAATCCGGCGCAGCGTGATCCGGTTGCGGCGCTACCTTGAACCGCAGCGCGCAGCCCTGACCAAGCTTGCGTCACTTGATATCCCGCTTATCCCCGAAGACAGCCAGCTTGAGCTGCGCGAGCAGGCCAACAGCGCGATGATCGCTGTCGAAGAACTGGATGAACTGCGCGACAGGCTGGTGTCGGTACAGGAAGAACACGACGCCAATGTCGCCCAAAGACAAGCGCGGCATGGCTATGTGCTGTCCGTCGCGGCAGCAATCTTTTTGCCGCTGAGCTTTATCACGGGGCTCTTCGGGGTGAACGTCGGCGGCATGCCGGGCGTGGATCATCCTTGGGCTTTTGCGTTGCTGTGCCTTGGGATGCTGGTGCTGGCGGTGCTGATGTTTCTGGTGCTCAAACTGGTGCGCTGGATCTGATGGCCCGATCAATCAACGCTGGGATTTCATGTTTCCCGAAACGGAACGATAACCGAAATACCTTGCTACTGTCCCACCTCTGCCGCGATCATGCCTAAATTGGCCCCCATACCGGTCGTTGAAATAGATGATTGAAAAAGGGGATGTCCATGGACCGCCTGACAGAGATGGAAGCTTTTGCCACAGTCGTGGATCAGGGCGGTTTTACGGATGCAGCCAAGAAGATGGGCATCTCGAAATCTGCCGTGTCCAAGCATGTGTCATCGCTGGAGGCGCGGCTTGGTGCACGCCTGCTGAACCGGACCACCCGCCGGGTCAGCCCCACGGAAATCGGGCTTGCCTATTATGACCGTGCCCGGCGCGTTCTGAATGATGCGGGCGAAGCCGACGCGCTGGTGACCTCCATGCAATCGGCCCCGTCGGGGTTGCTGCGGATTTCGGTCGCAACCGATTTCGGCGTCAACCACCTGTCACCTGCCCTGTCGGGCTTCCTTGAGGAATTCCCCGACATCACCGTGAACATGGTGCTCAACAACCGCTACGTCGAACTGATCAGCGAAGGCTTTGACATGGCCGTGCGCATCGGGGAGCTGGAAGACAGCACTCTGCGTGCCCGCAAGTTGACCGAAACCACGAAGCGCATGATCGCAAGCCCGGGATATTTCCAGAAGTACGGTCGGCCTGAAAAGATCGACGACCTGAACGATCACAAGCTGCTGCATTACTCGAACCAATCAAGCGGCAACATGTGGAAGCTGACGTCGCCCTCCGGGGAAAAGCGTCAGGTGCGGACCGCGGGCTGGCTCTCGGTCAACGACGGACAATCCTTGCTGAACGCGGCCATCTCGGGCCTTGGCATCGCATACTTGCCGAGTTTCCTTTATTCCGAAGCGATGGAAAAAGGGCTTGTCGAAGACGCCATTCCCGATCTGCCGCTCGAAACCCAAGGCATCTATGCCGTCTATCCTCCGGGCCGCTTTACGCAGCCCAAGGTCCGCGCCTTTATTGATTTTCTGGTCAACGCCTTTGCCGACAAAGGTCCGACTGACTGGTAGCTCCGAACACCACATCCCCTCGGTGAACTTGGCCGGAACTATGGCTACCCCCCGCAGCCCCAAGGGCAGGCGGGGGTTTTTCTGTTCCGGCACGTTCAGTCACCGTCGGGAGCAGGCAGCAAAACAGCCTCGACCCGGCGATTGGCCTCGCGGCCTTGCGCTGTGCGGTTGGTGGCGACGGGCGAAAGATACCCCGCGCCTTCAGCGTCAATGCGGGTCGGCGCGACACTGAATTCGTCGATCAACTGCTGCCTGACGGATTGCGCACGATCTCGCGACAGGCCGATATTGGCCTCAAGACCGCCGACACTGTCGGTATGCCCGACAAGCGCTATGCGCGCGCCGGGCTGGTCCGCCAGAAACGCAGCCAACTGCGAGAGCGAGGTCAGACCCTCTTCATCCAGCCCCGAAGTGCCTGTCTGAAAATCGAACCCCTCCAGAACGACCCGCCCCTGATCAAGAAGGGCTGCCGCGACGCCGCTGTCCCCGCTCAAATCAGGAGAGTCCGTCGGGCCGGAGGGCTGCTCCGCTTCCGTTTCCGCGCTGCCCATACCCGCCTGGATAATCTGCACATAGGCGGCCGTGGTCGCGGTGCTCGCAAGGATTGTCACAACACTGTCCGGTGCATCTTCGGGGCCGGTGATACCCGTCACAAACTGATAGTCCCGAATGTTGACATACATGTTCGGGCCCGGCAGCACCTCCGTTGCGAAGCGGAAATCGAAGCCGCCGCAGACCGCAGCACTGCAGTCCAGCACGATCTCATATCCAGCCGCCTCAAGCTGCGACCGAAGCGGGCGCACCACCTGCAGCGGCGTAAGACCCAAAGCCTCGAGCCGCCAGGCAGACCGGGCAATGTCACCTTCGACGGTCACCGTCTGAAACCCGCCATCCTCAAAAACGCTGACCGGCGCTGTATAGCTGTCAGGGGCCGTGTCACGCTCCGCCGTCAGCCGCGCCGACGGGGGCAACGACAGGTCGACGGCACCCGCCCCACCGGACAAGGCCAGCCAGATCAGCCCCGCGCGCCAGATCATCTTGCTTGCGCGTGATATTCGTCGTTCGGCTTCATCTGGGTCGCGCTGGCGACCCGGTTGGTCATGTTGAAGAACCCCGCCACCGACGCAATGTCAAAGATGT
>JAGXHB010000187.1 GCA_024636425.1 Roseobacter sp. | reverse complement strand
CCTTCGCTGGGGCACTCTTGGCAATTGCCGCCATCTCACGCCCCGTCGTGATCGAGGTCGAAGCGCTTTCGGTCAGCCCGTCAGGCGCGTCCGTGGCATAATCGTCCCGGTGTTTGATCAGCAGCCAATTCTCGCGCTTTCCCTTGCCCCGCATCCGCACCAGAGCCCAACCACCCTGCATCCGCTGCCCTTGAAGTGTGAATTTCAGCTTGCCGTCTTTCAGCCCTTGATCAGGGTCGCCTTCGGGTTGCCAGCTGCCTTGATCCCATAGCATCACCGTGCCGCCGCCATAGGCACCCTTGGGGATTGTTCCTTCGAAATCGCCATAAGATAGCGGATGATCTTCGGTCCGCACGGCCAGCCGTTTCTCGCCCGGATCAGCGCTTGGCCCCTTCGTGACAGCCCAGCTCAGCAGGACGCCGTCCCATTCGAGGCGGAAGTCGTAATGCAAACGGGTCGCGTCGTGCTTCTGGACCAGAAACTTCAGTCCCGTTCGGCGTGCCTTTGCCATTTTCCCAGCAGGCTCGCCCGTATTGTCAAAATCGCGTCGGGCGTTGTATTCAGCCAGCTTGTCCGCCGCCCGTCCCATTACGATGCTTTTCTTTTAGGCTTCTTCTTCTCGGTGGTTTTCACGCTTTCCTTGAGCGCGGCCATCAGATCGACGACGTTTTCGCCTTTGCCGCCCCAGCTATCGTCCGACGTCGACACGCGCGGCGTTTTTTTGTTCTTCTGTTTCGCCTCCAACAGATCACGCAGCGCTTCTGCGTAACTGTCGGAATAGCTTGCCGCATCAAAGGGCGCGGTTTTGCGGTCGATCAGCGTGGTCGCAACCTCAAGCAATTCCTTGTCGGTTTTTGCGTCCTTGATCTCGTTGAACATCGGCTCGGCGTCGCGCAGTTCATCTGCATAGTGCAGGGTTTCGAGCAGCAAACCATCCCCGCAGGGACGGATTGCGGCAAGATATTCCTTTCCGCGCAGTATAATCTGACCGATCCCCACCTTGTCACTGGCGCGCAGGGCATCGCGCACAACGCGGTAGGCATCTTCGGCCAGATCATCGGTTGGCACGAGGTAATAGGGTTTGTCGAAATAGATCGGAGAGATCTCGCAGGCACCAACGAACTGAACAAGTTCGAGTGTTTTCTTTGTCTCCAGTTTCACCGCGTCGATTTCGTCAGGATCAAGCAGAATATACTCGTCGTCGCCGACCTCATATCCTTTGACGATATCATCTGTGTCTATGGGGCCAATACCGGCGACGGTCTTTTCATACCGGACCCTCTTGCCCGAGGGTTGATGAATCTGCCTGAAAGAGATTTTACTAGCGCGACGGGTCGCGGAGAAAAGCTCCACCGGAATCGAGACGAGCGAAAGGCGCAACTGGCCTTTCCAAAGCGCACGCGCTGCCATTCTCGTCCTCCTTCAAAATGATCTGTGTATCCGGGTGTTGAGATGAAACGCCGACCCTTCCGGGTAGGTTCCAGTATGGCACCGCTTGAGCAGGTCTGATTGGCAAGCGCTCCAGCCAAATTTGCCAGCACGACAATGGAATGGAACCCTCGGCTTTCTGTCAGGTTGAACCGCCACAAGCCGACAGATGATCAGCGCGCTGAGATATTGATGGCAAACCACGTAGAGGTTTGAAGGAGTCGAAATTGGAAACACTATTCTTTGACGGGTCCACGGACCTTTTGCGTACGTTGATCACGGCCCCGATCCTTTACATCTGTGTTATCGTTTTCGTCAGGATCAGTGGCAAGAGATCGACGTCCCAGATGAACAACTTTGACTGGGTTGTGACGGTTGCAATGGGCTCCCTTATGGCATCAGGAATTCTGCTCAAGGATATCTCCGTGCTGGAAGCCAGCTCTGCGATTGGCGTGCTTCTACTGCTGCAATGGATATTGACGTTCGCCATGGTGCGTTCGTCACGCGTCGCCAAGATGGTTCGCGCCGAGCCGACGCTGCTGTATCATGATGACCGCTTTCTTCCTACGGCCATGCGCCACGAACGCGTCAGCGAATACGAGGTTCTGTCAGCGGTGCGCGAGAATGGCATTGTGGATCTGGCCAACGTCGAAAGTGTTATCCTCGAGGCGAACGCCACGCTGAGTGTGCTGGAGAAAACCGACAAGAAGATCCGCAAACCGGCGATGCAAGACGTACATAGCATCTCTCCCGGCGCGCTCTCGTAGTCAGCGGCGCGCTATTTCCGGCCGGCGCGTCGCATTTTCTGACGGTCATCCCAGCGATATTTCATCATGAAGAACGGCATGAACCAGGGGTTCCCATTAAAGAACGGTACTGGCGATGGTGCCCGGAAATCGAAAGCGGATGGGCGCTCATTGGTGTTACCCAAAAGCTTCTGCGCCGCTTTGCGTCCGATCCAGGGGGCCCAAACCACGCCCGAGCCGCAGAAGCCGGTGGCATAGACAATGCCCTTGTCTTCGAAGATGCGGGGGATCATGTCGCGGTGCATCGCAACCTTTCCGTACCATGTATGCGAGATGCCGAATGGCTCAAGCTCGGGGAATATCTCGAGCAGGTGTTTGCGCAGGTAGGCAACGGGCTTTGTCGGATCTTCAAGACTGGTACCATCGCGCCCGCCAAAAAGAATGCGCGTCCCGTCGGGCGAGGGCCGGAAATAGAAACCAAGGGTGCGCGTATCGTTCAGCATCATGCGCCGCGGCATGAGTTTATCCATCAGTTCAGGCGGCAGGGGTTCAGTCGCGATGATCCGGCTCCGCACGGGCACGATGCGGCGTCGCAGCCATGGCGTTGCGCCGTCGGTGTAGCCGTTGGTGCAGACAAGAACCTGTCGCGCCTTCACCTCACTCACCTCGTTTTTAAGGATAAAGCCGTCGACAGTCTGATCAATGTTTTCCACCGCCATATCGGAATGGACAACAACGCCAGCAGCTTGGGCGACACGCAAAAGCTCTGCGATGAACTTGGCGGGATGTAGCCCTCCGATGTCCATGCGCACGTTGCCCCCGCGAAAGAAATCCGTCCCGATGTAGTTGTGTTGTTCATTGTGCGGAACGGCGTAAGCCTCGATACCCAATGTCCGTTCTAGATGTTCCGCCTGTCTGGCCATGCGGTCGTAGTCTTGGGGGCCAAGGGCGCCGCCAAACCGGCCGACGCGCTTGAAATCGCAGTTCATCCCTTCGCTCTCCAGCAGGTCGTAAAGATGCTGGCGGGCCTCTTTTCCTTCAAGCGTAATGGCGTTCGCACGGTCTTCGCCGAATTTACGGGCCAAGGTCGCGTGATCCAGCCTGATATTGCCGCTGGTGATGCCACCGTTGCGTGAGGACGCGCCTTCGCCGGGATGCTGCTTGTCAAAGACCGCGACCGAACGGCCCGCCCGGGCCAAAGTTATGCCAGCGGTTAGCCCGGCGTATCCGGCCCCCACGATGGCAACATCGACCTGACGTGCCAACGGTGCTTCGGGCAACGGGGCCACGGGCGCGGCTTCCCACCAATAGGGGGTGGACTTCAACGCGGTGTTTTCGGTGGACATCAAGGGCTCCTGGCGGGGGTTATAGATGGCGGTCAAACTGCACGGCGCCGATGACCCAGAGAATACGGGCAGGCGCACTGCTGTCATTTCTGAAGCCGTGTTCGAGCGAGCTGTCGAAGACAAAGCTGTCGCCTTCCTTTAACAAGGCGCTTTGTCCGTTCACGAAAAGCGTCAGCTCCCCTTCAAGGACAAGGCCGCCTTTTTCCGCAGGATAGCTAAGCGCGGTGTTGCCCGAGCTACCTTCGGGCGCAATCGTCAGGATCATCATCTGCAAATGGTGGTTCCCACCTGATGTCAGCAGTTCCTTTTGCAGAGGTCCAAGGTCAATATGTGGGCGCTTTTCAGCGCGGCGCAAGAATGGCGGATCTCCGGCAGAATTGTCGGTTATGTCACTGAACATTTCCTGCATCGGCATATTCAGCGCGCGTCGCAGCGCCGTCAGAACCCGCATCGACGGGTTGGCGATGTCGCGCTCGATCTGGCTGATCATCCCGACGGAAACCCCCGATTCGCGGCCAAGCTCTTGCAGGGACATCCCTTTTTCATGGCGCAGGCGTCGAAAGGTGGCACCTATAGAGGCGTCTTCAGGGGGAGTTGGTGTCGTCATGAGCAACCCTGTCCAAAGTTCGCGGGCACCAATTCAGCGCCGCCCTTTGATTTCAATAATGAAATAGACTGCTACCAATTACAAGGATTGATGGTGCAAAAAAATGAAAAAATGGGCGTGACTAACAAATATTTTCAATATAACGGTAGGTAAAGCTTCAATAATGAAAATTGCATTGAAGGGCAGACAGCAGTGACAACTCAAGTCGAAAGTACAAAATTGACGGCGGATACGGTCTTGTCGGTCCGCAATCTGACCGTCGATCTGCCCAAGGGGATGGAGCGTGCATTTGCTGTGCGTGACATTTCGTTTGATTTGCCCCGCGGTGAGATTCTGTGCGTTATCGGAGAGTCCGGGTCCGGCAAGTCGGTCACTGCCAACGCGATGATGGGTTTGCTGCCGCCTCTGATACGCGTCTCCTCAGGAGAGATCCTTTTTCAAGGACAGGATCTGTTGAAACTTGATGAACCAGCGCTGCGCAAACTACGCGGGCGTGTGGTCTCGATGATTTTTCAGGATCCGTTGTCTGCGCTCAATCCGCTGATGACGGTGGGTGAGCAGGTTGTAGAGGTGATGGCCGCGCATGACGAGGGCACGCCGAAATCGCGGCAGGCGCGGGCGCTTGAACTTCTGACAGAAGTCGGTCTGCCCGACCCTGCATTGATGCTGCATCAATACCCGTTCCGTCTTTCAGGCGGTCAGCGCCAGCGTGTGATGATCGCGATGGCCTTGGCGCTCGAGCCCGACATTCTGATTGCGGACGAGCCAACCACCGCCCTGGACGTTACAACGCAGGCCCAGATCCTTGACCTGATCCAGCAGATCCAGCGCAAGAAGGGCATGACCGTTCTGTTTATTACGCATGATTTTGGCGTTGTCGCTGAAATTGCTGATCGTGTGATCGTGATGGAGAAGGGGCTGATCGTCGAACAAGGTGTCGCCGACACCGTATTTGGCGCACCACAGCACCCCTATACCGAGCGGCTGATCGCGGCAGTGCCCAAATTGCGCCAGGACGACCGTGCAGCAAGGTCAAAAGACAATGATCCGCAAGACGCCCCCGTGCTTACCGTGGAGAAGCTCAATCTGATCTATCGTAGTGGCGGCGGCTGGTTCAAGAAACTGCGCGAAGTCAAAGCGGTTCAGGACGCAAGCTTTACGCTCCACCGTGGCCGGACGCTCGGTGTTGTAGGGGAAAGCGGGTCGGGGAAGACGTCCCTCGGGCGGCTGCTGATCAAGTTGCTAGAGAGTGAAAGTGGCCAGATCATTTATCAGGGCAAAGACATTGCCCCTATGAAGGAGAGCGATTTCCGCCCGTTGCGGCCGAAGATCCAGATGATCTTTCAGGATCCCTTTGCCTCGCTCAACCCGCGCTCCACGATTGGCCACATCATTACAGTTGGTCCGATTGCGCAGGGGATGAAGAAGGCGGATGCGAGAACCAAGGCCCTGCGCATCCTGGAAAAGGTCGGGCTGGATGCCGGAGCTTACGCTCGCTATCCGCACGAGTTTTCGGGCGGCCAGCGTCAACGGGTCGGGATCGCACGCGCCTTGATGTTCGACCCGGATGTGCTGGTCGCGGACGAAGCGGTATCGGCGCTTGACGTGTCCATTCAGGCGCAGATCCTTCAGTTGCTGGATGAAATTCAGCGTGAAACGCAGGTGGCGATGTTCTTCATCACCCACGATCTGCGCGTCGCGAGCCAGATTTGTGACGAACTTCTCGTGATGCAGAACGGGCGTATTGTTGAACACGGACCGCCATCGCAGATTTTTCATGCCCCCAAAGATGCCTACACCAAGGAGCTGGTCGCAGCCATTCCCGGCAGCGATCACGCTTTGCAGAAAGTGTGAATTGAACCCTAACAGGAGGACGATTACGATGGAATTTTCCAAGATGAACCGCCGCAAGGCGCTGACGATGCTGGGTCTTACCGGCGCTGCTGGGGCACTTTCGCCGAACTTGCTGGTCAGCCCGGCATTTGCCGCAAAGCCCGAAGAACCCACTGGCCAGATTGTGGTCGGGGTCAGTCAGGAGCCGACAGTTTTCAATCCGCTGATGCCGCGGATCGAAGTGGATGACGGGGTGCATCTTTCCCTCTTTGATGGCTTGGTTCGGATCAGTCCGGACGGCGAATTCATGCCTTCGCTCGCAGCCGAAGTGCCGACAATTGAAAATAGCGGATTGTCCGAAGACGGGCTGAACTGGCGTTTCAAGCTGCGCGACGATGTAACGTGGCATGATGGCGAACCGTTCACCGCCGAAGACGTAAAATTCACGCTTGAACTGATCGTGGACCCGAACTTCCGCAGCTGGCGCACCACGGGTCACGATCTTGTCCGCGATATCGAGGTAGTGTCACCCACTGAAATCAAGTGGCGCATGGAAGAACCCTTTGCGCCCTACATGTCGATCCTTGTCGAGACGCTGATGGTACCCAAGCACATCCTCGGCCCGCTTGAGGATCGCAACGAGGCCCCCTTCAACCAGGCTCCTGTCGGTACGGGCGCGTTCAAATGGGGAAGCCGCCGCGCCGGCGATAACCTCGAGCTGGTGGCAAACACTGATTATTTCGGTGATGGCCCCTATGTCGAGCGGCTGATTTTCAAGTATATTCCTGATTTGACCGTGCTTTATACGCAGTTCAAAAGCGGCGACATCGACATCACCAGCAACCAGTACATCACGCCCGACAACTATGCTGAAGCCAAGGATCTGGCCGGCAAAGAAGTTACCGTGGTGCCGTCGTCCACAGTTGAATCGGTGTTTCTCAACTATGAGAAGCCACAGTTTCAGGACAAGGCTGTCCGTGAGGCGATCTATGCTGCGATAGACAAACAGACGATTATCGACGCGCTTTACTACGGTCTGCCGACGCCAACCGAAAGCTATCTGCCGCAGCAGTCCTTTTTCTACAATCCGGATCTGCCCAAGCATGAATACAGCATCGAAAAAGCCAACACCTTGCTGGACGACGCTGGATGGGAGCGTGGGTCCGACGGTATCCGCGAAAAGGACGGGGTACGTCTGTCCTTTGGCAACTCCACCACGTCCGGCAACCATTTGCGCGAACAGGCGCAGCAGTTCATCCAGCAATCATTGGGTGATGTCGGTATCGAAATGACGATCGAGAACAAGCCGCCAGCGGTTATGTGGGGCGAATACTGGACCCAATCGCAATTCGATTCTGTCATTGTGGGTATCGTTTTCACCACAGGTGCAGATGCTGATGTCACAGTGCGGTTTTCCTCTGACGCGATCCCTGTTCAAGGTGGGCGCGGGTCAAACACGGGTCAATACAAGAACTCCGATGTGGATGACTTGCTGGAAGAGGCCGGGCGCATCTTTGATCAGGAAAAGCGCAAAGAGATCTATGCGCGGGTGCAAGAGATCGTCAGAGACGACCTGCCTTTGTTGCCCTTGTTCCAATACGCAACTGTGCGCGGCCACAAAGAGGGCCTCAAGGGAGTCGAGCCAAACATCAACACCCGGATCGATACCTGGAACGCCGCTCAATATTACTGGGACCAGTAAACTTTCGGCGGGGCGTGCCAAATTGCGCCCCGCCACCACCACCCTGCGAAGAAAGCTGACCTGAACATGGCCGGATACCTGATAAGACGCCTGTGGCAAAGCATTGTGCTGCTGATCATCGTGTCGATGATCGGCTTTGGTGTGCTGCATCTGACACCGGGCGGGCCCTTGTCGCAATATGCGCTGACACCGGGCATGACCCAGGACGCCATGGACAGGATCTCCGAACAGATGGGGCTGAACCGGCCTTTGCCGATACAGTATCTCGACTGGGCGTGGCGGATGCTTCAGGGCGACTGGGGCACGTCCTATCGGGATCAGCAGCCTGTGCTGACTGTGATCGGGCGGCACCTGTTCGCGACAATGCTGCTGATGGTCAGCTCAACCGTGATCTCTATCGCGCTTGGCACCTGGATCGGTATCCGGGGTGCCACGCACCGCTATTCCACGTTCGACTATGCCGCCACCGTGGGCGCGATGATCGCCCTGTCGATCCCGACATTCTGGTTCGGGCTGGTCGGCATCTATATCTTCTCGCTCGAGCTTGGCTGGTTACCCGCGGGGAACATGTACACGATTGGCGACGGGTCGGTCCTTGACTACCTTCACCATCTTATTCTGCCCAGCATCGTGCTCGCGCTTGTCAATATCGCGATCTGGAGCCGGTACATGCGGACTGCAACGCTGGATGTAATCAATCAGGATTTTGTCAAAACCGCGCGTGCCAAAGGTGTCAGCGAGCGGCGCGTGCTGATGAAACACGTCGTCGGAAATGCGCTTTTGCCGATGATTACCCTTGCGGGGATGCAATTGCCCAACCTGCTGAGCGGTGCTCTCGTGACGGAAACCGTTTTCACCTGGCCCGGCATGGGGCGGCTTTTCCTCGATAGTCTTGGCTATAACGATTATCCGGTCGTCATGGGGCTGCTGATGTTTTCGGCTGTCCTTGTCATCCTGGGCAATCTGATCGCCGACATTGTCGCGGCCTCGATCGACCCCCGCATCCGCCTTGCCTAAGCCCGCGGCCATTCGCGAAGGAACCCTCACATGACAGCAGCCGATATTCAAACGACGCCGCAGCGCTGGTGGCATAGCAGGGGCTTCAGGCGTTTTGCGCAGCACCGACTGGCCATGGTCGGCATGGCAATGCTGTTTCTGCTGACCCTGGCCTGCATCGTCGGACCTTACCTTCTGCCCTATGATGAACTGTACATCGATCTGCGCGCGCGCTTTTCGCCGCCGATGACCGATGATCACTACCTCGGGACGGATCCGCTGGGCCGTGACATCGCGGCGCGTCTGTTGATGGCCGGACGCATCTCGCTGCTGGTGGGCTTCTTTGCGATGGTGCTGTCGACGGCGATCGGCACGGTGATTGGTGTCGTGGCGGGATACTACGGCGGCAAGGTCAATTCTGTCCTCATGCGGTTTGTTGATGCCTTCCTCGCCTTTCCATCGATCTTTCTGCTGCTGGCGCTTGCAGCCTTCATCAACCCCAGTCCGGTGATGATCACCATCATCATCGCGGTGACGGGCTGGATGGAGGTTGCCCGCATTGTCGAAGCCGAGGTCAAATCCTTGCGCGAGCGTGACTTTGTGCTGGCCGGCCGCATGCTGGGTCTGCGCAATACACACATCATGTTCAGAGAGCTTTTGCCCAACATGGTGGGGCCGATCATCGTCGCCGCAACCTTGACAGTGGCCCGCGCCATTTTGTTGGAAGCATATATCAGCTTTCTCGGCTACGGCATCCAGCCGCCGCTGCCAAGCTGGGGCAACATGCTGAATGGCGCGCAGCAGTACCTTGCGACCGCGCCCTGGCTCGCAATCATTCCGGGGATCACCATTACCATCGCAGTGACCAGCTTCAACTTTATCGGTGACGGGCTGCGCGATGCGTTGGACGTACGCACCGACCCCGCCTGACATTCCGGAGACTGCCTTGACCTTTCTTGCCAATATGGACCCGTCGCGTGCCGAATTGCTGCGCACGCAATTTGCCGATCTTATGCCAGATGTGCCCGTCGTCATCACGGGCGAGGCATTTGATAAAACCGATATACGCTACATGCTCACCTGGAAGGTGCCCGAAGACATCAAGACCGCATATCCAAATCTGGAGATTATCTTTTCGATGGGGGCGGGTGCGGATCAGTTCGTGATGTCCGAGGTGCCTGAAAATGTGCCGGTCGTCCGGCTGATCGACGACGGGCTGACCGCGATGATGCAGGAATATGTCACGATGGCGGTACTCGGCTTGCACCGCGACCTGCCCGGCTACATCGACAACCAGCGCAATCAGGTGTGGGAGCGTGTTTCCGTCCCGCCGCTGACGCGTGACCGCCGTGTGGGCGTGATGGGCTTGGGTGAGTTGGGGCAGGGTGCGCTCAGGGCGCTTGCGCCATTCGGCTTTGCCCTGTCTGGCTGGGCGCGAAGTCCTCACAAACTCGACGGGGTCAACACGTTTCACGGAGCGGACGGGCTGCGCCCCTTTCTTGCGCAGACCGACATTCTGATCTGTTTGCTGCCATTGACCGATGCAACCCGCACTATTCTTGATGCAGAATTGTTTGACAGCCTGCCGGATGGTGCCGCATTGGTCCATGTCGGTCGGGGTCAGCAGCTTGATCACGCGGCACTCACTGCTGCACTGGACAGGGGTAAGCTGCGCGCGGCAGTGATAGATGTCACCGAGCCGGAACCGCTTCGAGCGGGGCATCCGTTCTGGAGCGATCCCCGGATTCTGCTGACGCCCCATATTGCCTGTATTACACGGCTTGAAACCAGCGTGCCGCAGATCTGCAAGAACCTGCAGCGACACAGACAAGTTGAACCCTTGCGGGGTGTCGTCGATCCGGTGCGGGGCTACTAGACCCCGCGCCAGGGCGACGACACCTGCCGCTTGCCGATCCGTCGAGGGTTCAGTCTGCTTCGCGATCCCAGAACCGAAGCGCGCGACATTTCGTCACGAACTCTTTGGCGGAACCGTCTTCAAGCTTCATCATCCCATCGTCAGTTTTGTCAGCAACACCTGTCGCCTCAAGGATGGGTTTGGCACCGTCTGTCCACGCGATGAACTTTGCATGGGCGAAAGCGTCGCTGACAAAGTCCTGCGCTGGCTTGTTTGCGGCAAGCTCTTTGCCCTGCTTGGAAGGCATTACGAGTGCTACCGCGTCAAAGACCACCGATGGACCGCCGTCGATCTTTTCGTCAGCAGCACGCATGGACCCGTCAGAGAGCTTGGCCCCCGAAACATGCGGAGCGACAATAGCGACCATTGCCCCCTCGGCCTTGAACGCGTCTTCCAGCGCTTTGACCATGTCGGCATCCGCGCCTTCGGCGATGAACAAGCCAAGCTTGCGGCCCGCAAAGCTATCGGGTCCGTTCTTCAGAATGCTCAGCGCGTCCGAAGGCGGCAGATCAGTGATCGGATCTCGCGCGGGTTTCGCGGCTTCGGGCATTTGTGTGACGCCCAGTCCCTTGGCGACCATTTCGGCAAGATCATCATGGACGTTCATGAGGTGACTTAGCATCCGCAGACGGATCTTCTCATGCTGGCACTTCGACAGCTCGAATGTATAAGCCGCCGCGATATGACGCTGTTCAGTCTCCGTCTGGCTGATCCAGAATTGCCGGGCCTGCGAATAATGGTCTGCAAAAGTTTCCGATCTCGTCCGTTGTTTGGTACCCTCGACCTCTGCCGGATAGCTTTTGAACCCGATCTCTGGATTTTCGCGCGGGCCGCCGTCATCGCCCCAGCTGTTGGGTTCATAGTTGGCACGGCCAACCGGGTTATGCATCGCCATGTGACCGTCTTGCTGGAAATTATGCATCGGGCACTTCGGCGCATTGATCGGAATGTGGGTGAAGTTAGGCCCGCCCAGACGTTTGGTCTGCGTGTCGAGATAAGAGAAGTTGCGCCCTTGCAGCAAAGGGTCGTTGGTGTGGTCGATACCTTGGACAATATTCTGGGTACAGAAGGCAACCTGCTCCGTCTCGGCGAAAAAGTTGCGCACATTTGCATCCAGCGTCAATGTCCCGATGATCCGGACGGGCACCTGTTCTTCGGGGATCAGCTTGGTCGCATCAAGGATGTCGAATTCGAAATTGTCGGCGAATTCATCATCAAAGACCTGAATGCCTAAATCCCACTGTGGGAAATCGCCCGCGTCAATCGCATCCCACATATCACGTCGGTGGAAATCGGGATCTGCGCCGTTGATTTTCAGCGCTTCGTTCCAGACCACGGACTGCATGCCTTGTTTGGGCTTCCAGTGGAACTTAACGTAGTGAGATTTGCCTTTCGCATTGACCAGACGGAACGTATGGACGCCGAACCCTTCCATGAAGCGCAAGGACCGCGGGATGGTCCGGTCAGACATCTGCCACAAGGTCATATGGATGGATTCCGGAGACAAGGAAATGAAGTCCCAAAAATTGTCATGGGCGCTCTGGGCCTGCGGAAAGCCGCGATCGGGAGCCGGTTTGACCGAATGGATCAGGTCGGGAAACTTGATCGCGTCCTGAATGAAGAAAACGGGGATGTTGTTGCCGACGAGATCCCAGTTGCCTTCCTGAGTGTAAAACTTGGTGGCGAACCCGCGCACGTCGCGCGCCAGATCGGGGGAGCCTTTGTTGCCAGCAACCGTGGAAAAGCGCGTGAACGTCGGGGTCTTCTCGCCGACACGCTGGAATATATCTGCACAAGACAGTTCGGGAATGGCTTCGGTCAGCTCGAAATGACCGTGAACGCCGTAGCCGCGGGCATGCACCACACGCTCAGGGATCCGTTCGTGGTCGAAATGAAAGATCTTTTCGCGGATGATATGATCTTCCAGCAGAACCGGCCCGCGTGGGCCCGCCTTGAGTGAATTCTGATCGTCGGCAATGGGGCCACCTTGGGCCGTGGTCAGCGTCTTTTCGCGATCTGTGGTCTGCTGGTGTGGCGCGCCACCCTTGTCTAGCTTGTTGTCGGTCATCGGCTTGCTCTCCATCTCGCTTGCAGTATTGCATCGCGTTGAAATCCGGCACGCACCGCGAGTGTCACGGTTACCTACACTATGGCTATCAACGCGGGGCAAATGATGCCTGTTCCAGACGGACAGATAAAACGTCGCAGGTGCCCGTTTCTGATCCGGTCCACCGGCTAATGGCTACAGTTCCGCCTCCCAACGACGCGACAGGCGCATTGCGCCATTGATGATACCAACCATCGAATAGGTTTGCGGAAAGTTGCCCCATCCCTCTCCGGTGGCAAAGGACGTATCTTCGGACATTAGCCCCAGTGAGTTGCGCGCACCAAGCATCTGTTCGAACAGATCGCGCGCCTCCTCCAGACGTCCGATACGGGCCAGCGCGTCAATGCGCCAGAAGGCGCACACGTTAAAGCCGACTTCGGGCACGCCGAAATCATCTGCTTCCTCGTAGCGCAGCATATAGGGCCCGCGACCCAGCACCCGTGTCAGGGTTTCGACGGTCGCCACAAATCTCGGATCGTCAGCCGGTAGAAATCCGACCTCGCCCATGAGCAGAACGCTTGCATCCAAGGTCTCACCGCCAAAGCTCTCAACAAATGCCTGACGCTTCTCCGACCAGGTATTTTCAAGGATCTTGTCGCGGATGATCGTCGCGCGGTTGGCCCAATGCGCCGCTTTCTCCGTTTCGTCCAGATGGCGGGCGATCTTCGCCAGCCTGTCACAGGCCGCCCAGCACATAAGCGACGACGATGTATGTATGCGCGACCGCGTTCGCAGTTCCCAGATGCCCGCATCCGGCTGGTCGTGCAACAGCCACGCCTGTTCGCCCAAAGGTTCAAGGCTTTCAAAGGCGGTGACGCCCGTATGCAGGGGCAACCTGCGATCAAAGAACGCCGGGGCAGCGCCAAGAATAATGTTACCGTAAGTGTCGTGTTGAAAATGTTCGTGCGCCTGATTGCCAATGCGCACGGGCCCCATACCCCGGAACCCTTGCAGTGTTTCCGACGTGCGTTCCGTCAGCGCCGTTTCCAGACCCACCCCCAGCACAGGCTGGATATGCCCCCCTTTGGCGTCGGCAACTGCATTCATCAACCACTGGAAATAGTGTTCAAGCGTTCGGGTGGCGGCAAGGCTGTTCAATGCACGCACCGTGAAAAATGCATCCCGAACCCAGCAATAGCGATAGTCCCAGTTGCGCCCGCTGTCGGGCGCTTCGGGCAGCGATGTCGTCATGGCTGCGATAACACCGCCCGTCGGCTCGTAGCTGCAAAGCTTGAGGGTGATTGCAGCACGGATCACAGCGTCTTGCCATTCCAAGGGAACAGCCAGCCGTTGCGACCAGCGCTGCCAATAGCGCAGCGTGCTGTCATAAAATGTCTTGCCGATTTCGGCAGGACTGTCCGACAGCGTTTCATCCGGTCCAAGAACAAAGGTCAAAGCGTTTTCAAGATTGATCAGCCGCTCGTCCAGCACATGATCAAGCGGCGCATCGGTGGTCAGCCGGATCACCTGCGACGGTCCGACAAAGCGCACATGATTTGAACCCCGGGTCAGGATCGGCTCAACCTCGCCCCAGTGAAATCGCGGTCTGATACGAAACCGCATCCGGGGCGATCCGTCCAACCTTCGCACCTGCCGGATCAAGGTTTGCGGGCGAAAGCTGCGCCCACGGTCAGCGAAGCGCGGGCAGAAATCGGTGATCTCGACAGCACCTGTCTCGCTTCGGAGCACGGTTTTCAGGATTGCAGTATTTGTTTCATAAAACTGCGACGTTTCGGTCTGGCCGTCCAGTTCGATCGCAAATGCGCCATCGCCTTTCTTGCCCGCGCCATGACCTACAAGACTATGAAAGACGGGATCGCCATCCAGTCGTGGCAAGCAGTACCAGTTGATTGAGGCGCTGGCGTCGATCAAAGCCGCGACTGCACAGTTTCCGATTACGCCAAATTCCATCTTAACCTCTTTCGTCTGTTGGGTCCGTCAGCCCAGGATACTCTCCAGCCAGGTCGCAAATCCGGTAACGGAGTTCAGCCTGTAGCGTGCGGCGGTGGGTCCGGGGCCGATCTTGATACCGTGCCCCCCCAGTTTCTGCGCCATGTGAAAGCCATCTTCGTCCGTAACATCATCACCCACCATGACTGGCACTTTGCCCCGGAAGGGCGCGGTGTCGGCGAAACCGGCGATAGCTGTGCCTTTGTCAAAGGCGCGTTGCGCTAGTTCGCTGACCATTTTACCATGGATCGCACGGTATCGGTCATCACGCGCGGCAATGCCATCAATCAGATTCCGGCTGGCAGCTTCAAGATCTGGGGCAGAGCGATAGTGCAGCGCGACGGTGCCCGGCTTGGTTTCTGCCAGAAGGCCGGATAGACTGGCGAACTCCATGATCTTGGTCACGGCGTCAGCGGCGATGTCGTTGCCACCCTTTGCCTCAGTGAAGCTGTTAGGAAATCGCAGTTCTTGCCCATGCGATCCGGCGGCGGGCAACAGCAAAGGATGCATGAGCCGGTCGATGTCCTTTAGCGATCGACCCGATACGACCGCGACGGATTGGTTCGTCTGCGAGACCAGACGGGTGATCAAATCGCGCATCGTCGCAGTGACCACAGCATCAGCGGGGCGCGCAACGATTTCTGCCAGTGTTCCGTCCAGATCAAGATAAAATGCATGATCACGGCAGGTCATCACGGGTGGAAACGTTGCGTCTTGCATATTTCACTCTTAAACTCTGAAGAGAGCTTCCTGCACCGTGATGGAGAGCCGCCGCTTCTGGCACCCGCCTGATATTGATAAGGTATCGTCTTCAAAACGAATTTCAACTCGCCTGGCCTAAGATCACTTTCAGGTGAACTTTTACTGCCTCGCAATCGTTTCAGTTTTGTAGGGATTTTCAGGCAAGTCCGTCCGTGAAGCTCCCGAGACGATAATTTATTGGGAAAAACAGATGTCTGGCGAACTCATCGTAGTGTCCAACCGTATGCCAACAGCCGCGGTGCCCTCCGGTGGGCTGGTGTTTGCCCTGCATGAAACGCTGCGCAAAACAGGCGGCATCTGGATCGGTGCCGACCCTGAGCATCATGCGAGCCCCGCCGGGCAGTTGAAAAAGATCGGTGATCAAACTTTCTACAAGCGACTGGCTTTTGAAATCTCGGAAGAGGACCACGAGACTTATTATCTCGGGTTTGCAAATTCAGTGTTGTGGCCGGTTTGTCACCGTCGCGGTGATCTGGTCCAAATGAGCCGCAGTTTTGAAGAGGGCTACCGGCGCGTCAACAGACGGCTGGCTGAACAGATCGTCAACGTGGCCGGCCCCAACGACATGATCTGGATCCATGACTATCATTTCTTCCCGCTTGCGTCTGACCTGCGGAGTTTGGGCTTTGCGGGCAAGCTTGGGTTCTTTTTGCATATTCCTTTTCCCGCATTGGGCGATCTTGGCGCGCTGCCTTCTTCGGCCAATCTGGCGCAATGGCTGGCGGCCTATGACCTTGTCGGGCTTCAGACACGGTCCGACGTCGCGCGCTGTCTGGAGATGTTCCGGTCGGAAACCGACGCAGAGCTTATGCCGGACGGCAAGATAAAATATGGCGACAACCGGGTCGCCGTCAGATCCTTTCCTATCGGGATCGCCGTTGACGCATTCGTCGCTGCTGCAAAGGAAACATTCGAGCATGCGGAGTTGGACGGTGACCTGAAGGACGATCTGGTCATCGGGGTAGACAGGCTGGATTATTCCAAGGGTCTGCCGAACCGGTTTCGGGCCTTTGGCCGCTATCTGGAAACGCGCAAGGATCGGTCCCGAAGGCCGAGCCTTTTGCAGATCGCACCGCCCACCCGGGAGGAGGTGTCGGCGTATCGCGATATCCGTCATGAACTGGAGGAACTTTCAGGCCGCGTAAACGGCGAGAATGCAGCGCTGGACTGGACACCGGTGAGATATATCCATCGCAATATAGATCGCGACGTGCTGGCCAAGCTTTACCGTCAGGCGCGGGTCGGGCTGGTGACGCCATTTGCTGATGGCATGAACCTTGTCGCCAAGGAATATGTAGCAGCACAGGATCCAGAGGATCCGGGCGTGCTGATCCTGTCGCGCATGGCGGGTGCCGCCGAAGACATGACACAAGCATTGCTGGTTAACCCCTATGACATTGAGGAAATGAGCGAAGCGCTGGCACAGGCACTGGATATGCCGCTGGCCGAGCGCAAGCGCCGTCATGCCCATTGCATGGAGCAGGTGAAGAATACCGATGTCCTTCGCTGGAACGAGAGCTATCTTGCGGCGCTGAAAGAAAGCCGGAGCACTTTCAGTTGGGCAAAGTTCTACAGCAACGGTGCTGAGAGCAACGTTTGAGGCCTGAACATCCCTGCAATTCCGAGAAGGTTGTCAGCCGGTCTGGTGCAATATCTCCTGTGCCACCTTGCGGCCGAGCTTTTCGCAATTTGGCAGGCCTTGTGAAAATGGATGACGTTTCAGAACCTGCGGCATTGAGAGGCAGTACACGCAAGCTTTGCTCCATCCGGAAAGCTTGAGCTTGAAAGGTGACGTCAGATCGCTATCGGGATCGGCAAGCGCGTCAACCAAACCGGGAAAAGGAAGGTCGCGCAGGTTTGCAGCTGCTTGTCCACGTGCGTCGACCAGCGCGTGAAATTCCAAGGTGCCATCGACCGTTGCCACCGACACGCCCCCGTCAGGGATATTCCGGAACGAAGCCCCTTCTCCGGTAGGCAAAAGTTCAAGAATGCCCGCATCATAGAGTGCCAGAACGCGTCGCACCGAAATGTGAGGAATGGCCGCGTAGCAATCGCCAAACACAGGCATCAATGCGTCGTTGAACCTCTGCCGGTCATCTGCGTCCAGATGGTCGAGGATCAGATCAAAATTTTCGTGCCCCCTCAAAAGAGCATAGCGATGGGGTATAGTGATTTTGTCCTCCATCGATTTGATCGCAGTATTCAATGTCTCGCGTAGGGCGCGCAGGCCGCCCAACTCTTCACGGTGTTTGAAGTAGGCGTGCGGGAAGCCTTCGATTGTTTGTGCGTCGGGTCCAAGGCGCGCCATGTAGTCGGGCGCGACCTCGTTCAGTTCGGCCACCAACAGCGCAAAGACCCTTTGCAAAAGACCGTCGGATCCTTTTTTGACTTCGGATAGAACAGCATTCTCGTTAACGTGGATCAATGGCTCGTACGGATAGGGATAGTAAAAATCAGGCTCGGGCATGATCCCTTTATGAGAGATCATGGTAACGGCCAGCTTTTCCCGTCCCTTATGAGGGAACCAACTGATCTTTGATCCATCTTCCTGAAATTCGCCGTGCTCTGTGCCAAGCGCCACAATCACGTCGATTGCGGAAAGTGACGACCCCAGGATTCCGATCGCCTTGGGAGGCAGATCGGTAACATTCGTGTAGGGCCAGGGTGACACAAGATCAGCCTCGTCGATTCTGGGACTGCTTGGCCAGTCGTGTCCCGTTGCAAGAATAACATTGCCAAATACATCTGTGGTCTCGACCCCTTGGGAAATGACCCGAAGCGTGACGCTTTGATCGGACGGTATGATGTCACTCACACGATGATCCGGAAGCACTTGGATCTTATGGCCTGCCTCTTTTCCGGATTTGCACAGCGCATCGAACTCTGCCGACAGGAATTCCCCGATCAGGTTTCGCGGATAGAAGTCCCGGGCCCCTATATCACTCCGCTCAAGATCCCAATCCTTGAGGAACGCGTCATCCTGTTGATCCAGCCAAGTGACCAGCCGGCGCGTTATGGGCGGGATCTCTTTGCTGAACGCGTTGCAATACATGTAGTCAGCATTCATGCCCGCTCTGTACGGCATGCCACATCCGGCTTTAACGGCGGCTTCAAACACCGTCAGATCAAGGGGGGTCGCGTTCTTGATGAGTTCCTTGAGGGTGTACATTGCCATCGGGCCAGCGCCGATGATGGCAATCTTTTGAGGGCTATTCATGGTGGGGGCACAGATCCGATCGGGGTCAATCCAGATGACTTTTCATTTATTCAGGTTAAGTGCCCACCCCTGTCAGTATGGTCAATCGGCTAGGCGCACAGCACAAACAAACCAGATCGAGTCCCGTTCCGACCAGTCGACTTGAATCCGCAGATAGTCCTCTTGATCAATCATCGTTGTTTTTTTGCTTATCCGGGTTCTTCTCATCAAATTCTTCCGGTCGATGGGCAGACCCCTCATGATCCCCTTGGTGATTGTGACGCTTGCCACGTGGGGGACGTTTCTCATCAGCGTGTTCGGGCTCGTTTGGCATTGGAGTTTCCTGTGGTCTGACAATTTTGCGGAGGCCTTGAAATCTGCACTTCGCCTGTCAGACAAACGACTGATTTCAGCGAAACGTTCCGTACGCTGCTGTGTCTATTCATTCAGCCGCCGGTTCAGCTTTTGCTCAATCCGCCGTCGGCCCCACCAGGACCGTATCTGCTCCGCGTAAAGGGACGTCGGGATCAGCCGAAGGTTATCGCCCTTCGCTGAGACAGTGAATTCGCGCTTTGCGGCCACGATGTTCGTCGTGGCGGCTGTGATCGCGACAACTGTGACCTCGAGCGTTTTCACCTGCTTTGCGGCGAGGTTATCGCCCGGGCTGTTTTTGTTGAACCGGTGGAACAGATTCTCCACACTACCAATGTCCACGTATTCACCGCTGGCAAGCGGACCCTGAACCGTGCCACTTGACGGGAGATCCAGATCGTTATGGTCAATTTCAGTGCGATCCATCACCGACGCCTCCCGATCAACACTCGACGCCTTGACCGAGAAAAGGATCTCGATGACGTAGATGTTCTCGTAGCTGAGATTACTGACGAAAACGCGAGGATTTATGCTGTCGCTGCCACCCAGATGGATCAGAATCTCGCTTTGTCTTTGACGTTTGAAGCTGGATACAAATACCTGAAGGTATACGATCCAGATAATCGCAGTCACGACGCTTCCAAGGGTCTGGATGGCCGTACTGTGCTGAGATAACCAGTCTAACACGGCAAACCTCTCTTTCGCAGCGACGTAATTTAGGGTGCCCCTTGGATATTGAGCCTGTGGCGCAGGGGAAAACACAACGGATTTCCGTTATGTTCCCGATGCCCGGCAGACAAACCGATAGAACACTTTTTTGCCCGGCGGATCGGGCGGGTTCCTGCCGGGAATTCAAAGACATCTGCGGAGCTATCTTTTGGACTATCTTCTGCACCCCCGCAGTTTTCTTTTGTATCTTAAGTGGCCTGCCTGAAAAAATCGGGTCGATATGCGTTATCCGATCTTCGATATCTTGGTTCCTGCCGGCCAGACCAGCAGCGCGCCATTGAAAACGGGGGCGGGCAGGTCCGCAGCATCATGGCCACATTCAGTTCTAAGATCTTCTATCCGTATAGCGGCTCGTTTTTTGGCGCGGATCTTGGACTTGCCGACACCAACCTCCTGAACCAGCTTAGCGCGCCTCAAAGCAGTATGATTGAACAGACGGGTGCAGCAGCTAACGGCAGCCTTTCTTCGGCGGACACCGGGAACAGCCTGTTCATCGACGGGGCAGGGAACGAAGAGACATTTACCTACCTGGGAAGCGGTCACATTGGGCTGTTTGGGTTTCAAACTTGCCAATTTCATCAAGGTTATCGACGAGATAGCGTTCCAAATTAATCTGTTCTCTCTGAATGCCGCCTGGGAAGGCTAGCATGGGCGCGGGTTTGCGCAGGAAGTCCGCGCGCATGGCGACGTCGAAGTCCTGCGCGAATATGCTGGTCTGAAAGGCCGTCGGCAGGGCATTGGCGCGGCGAATGAGGTCATCAAGTTCGTCGTAGCGACAGACCGCTCCAACGCGGCAGCATCGTCGGTTTCGATCTCCGCTATCTGGGCACGATCGAAGGCCTGCAGGACAGTCAACATGTCCGATCTCCTCTCATCTCAAGGGTTTGCACTCTGCAACGATGGGCCCTTTGTCATGAACATTCCACATCCGGCGTTCGGTTGCGCAACTCGTCGACCAGAACGCGGGTATTCTCTGAATAGTCGATCGGTACATCGACCAGATGGACACCGCCACGGGCAAAAGCGGCTTCTAGCACCGGAACGAGGTCTTCGACGGCTCTCACGCGCGATCCTTTCGCACCGTAAGCCTCTGCGTAGCGCACAAAATCGGGGTTACCGAAGGTCATGCCAAAATCTGGAAAACCGTCGACCGACTGCTTCCAGCGGATCATCCCGTAGGCGCTGTCGTTCAAAATGACCACGACAAGGTTCAGCCCGAGCCGCACCGCCGTTTCCATCTCCTGCGAGTTCATCATGAACCCGCCGTCGCCACAGACAGCCATCACGCGACGGTCGGGATGAATCATGGACGCCATGATCGCCGAGGGAAGTCCCGCGCCCATCGTGGCGAGCGCGTTATCAAGCAGCAGCGTGTTGGCGACATGGGTGCGGTAATTGCGCGCGAACCAGATCTTGTACATGCCGTTGTCTAGGCAGACGATCCCATCCTCCGGCATGACTTGGCGCACATCGTGGACAATGCGCTGCGGTGTGATCGGGAAACGGTCTTCCTCGGCACGGTCGTTGAGCCGGGCCAGAATCCTCTGGCGCAACTCAGGCATCCCCGCGTCGGGCGAAACTCTGCCCTCAAGCCGCTCAGCAAGGCCTGTGACGGACGCGCCGATGTCGCCGATCACTTCGAAATCCGGATGGTATACCTGTTCGACCGTCGCGGACTCATAACCAATATGGACGACCTTGGGGCCGCCCTGGGTCTTCATCAGGAAGGGTGGCTTTTCGATCGTGTCATGGCCGATGGCGATGATCAGATCGGCACGTTCGATGGCTTCGTGAACATAGTCCCCCTCGGAAAGCGCGGCGGTCCCCACGTAGAGGTTAGAGCCTCCATCGACGGCGCCCTTGCCCATTTGCGTGTTGAAGAACGGCAGCCGGGTGCGCGCCATAAAGCCGGAGACTGGCTCGACCAGCGCGGGCCGGTTGCCTGCCGCGCCAATCATGACCAGGGCCCTTTGGGCAGCAAGGATCATGTCAGCCGCATGGTCGAGTGCTGCGGCACCGGCGACAGGGCGGTCATAGGAATGGCGCGGAATGACGGCGGCGTTCCCGGCGTCCGCTGCCGCCACGTCCTCGGGCAGTTCGAGATGTACCGGCCCTGGCCGTTCCTCCTCGGCGACGCGGAACGCATCGCGCACGGTCGCGGGAATGGCGGCCGGGCTCAGGATCTGGCGTGTCATCTTGGTAAGCGGCTTCATAGAGGCGACGATATCGACGATCTGGAACCGGGCCTGCTTGGCGCTCATGACCGGCTTTTGTCCGGTAATGAGGATCATCGGCATGGCGCCCAGATGGGCAAAGGCCGCGCCGGTCGCAAAGTTCAGAGCTCCGGGGCCGAGAGTAGCTAGGCAGACACCGGGCCTACCCGTAAGCCGCCCATGCGTCGCCGCCATGAAGGCCGCTGCCTGCTCATGACGCGTCAGGATTAGTTCAATGCGAGAGGTCCGCAACGACTCAACAATGTCGAGGTTTTCCTCGCCAGGCACACCGAAAATGCGGTCGACACCCTCGTTTTCCAGTGCGGCGACAAACAGGTCCGACCCTTTGGGCATGATTTCAGTCCTTTCATTGGAGGCTTCGACAGAGATCACGTCAGATATCCGCCGGTCTGTGGAATTACCAGATGCTACCCAGATCGACAAACCGATCAA
The DNA here is from genome assembly GCA_024636425.1 of Roseobacter sp. Taxonomy (GTDB): domain Bacteria; phylum Pseudomonadota; class Alphaproteobacteria; order Rhodobacterales; family Rhodobacteraceae; genus Sulfitobacter. The sequence continues at coordinate 2,104 of JAGXHB010000187.1, read as the reverse complement.
TCGAGTGCCGCAGGTAGTCTTGGGGAACATGATCTTCTAGCGTGAACCCGTAGAAAGAGGCTACTTGCGATTTCTGTCTCGGCCCTATCATCGACCAATCCTCCAGCTGGGAAGAAGAAATGAATCCGAAGCTCACGCTTCAATCAAGCACGAGCTTCTTAACAAATTATGCTCTTGGTGTAGGTCGGCACAAACGGCCCAGAGCTGCCCTCGGCCACATCGCCAAGCGCTGCATCGCGGCGTCACCGAACCGGCCATTCATGCCCCGCGCAGCATTTTCAATCGGCGAATGTCGGTAGAGCGGGACAAGGGAGCTTTGGCTGCGCTGGCACGAATGGCTGATGTTGGTTTGCGCTCAATTATGGCCCTGCATAGACGCGGGAATAAGCATCGTTTCGGCGATATCACTCTTGGAAAGTTTCAAGCCTTTCACTAATAGAGAGAAAAGCGGAGTTCCGTTATGACCGAAATCTTGACACTTGCCAGCGCAAACCTTTTGTCGCCGATTATCTTGTCATTTGCACTTGGTCTTGCTGCTGCGATGGCCCGCTCGGATTTGTCTATCCCCGAAGCGGTCGCAAAAGGCATGTCTATATATTTGCTATTCGCTATCGGGTTTAAGGGAGGGGCCTCGGTTGCGGATCATGGCGTCGATACTGGCCTGCTGATGTCGGTTGGGGCGGGTCTTCTTTTATCATTTGGCCTTCCACTGCTTGCCTTTGCTTTGTTGAAGGTGTTCACAAAGTTCTCTCGACTCGATGCGGCGGCAGTGGCTGCGCATTACGGCTCAATAAGCATCGTAACTTTTGTTGCAGCAACCTCGGTTCTTGAGGGTCGGGCGATTGCTGCAGAGGGCTATATGGTTGCAGTCGCCGCAGCGATGGAGGCACCCGCGATCCTATCAGCACTTTGGTTGGTCTCTCGAAATGGATCGGGTGGGCGGATGGAGCCGGGGTTGATGCGCGAGATCATGCTCAATGGCTCTATCGTGTTATTGGTCGGTAGTTTTGTTATCGGAATCGTGACTGGTGAAAAAGGACTGGCCGAAATTGCACCTTTCATAGTCTCTCCCTTCAAAGGCGTTTTATGCCTGTTCCTGCTGGACATGGGTTTGGTCGCGGGACGCGGGTTGAGACAATCGAGAGGAATTTTAGGATTCGGTGCAGTGGCATTTGCTATTGTGATGCCGCTTGCGGGTTCAAGCATTGGACTTATCTTGGCAATGATGATCGGGCTGTCCACAGGCGGAGTGGTGCTATTGATGGTGCTTTCTGCGTCGGCTTCCTACATCGCAGTGCCTGCGGCTATGCGGGTTGCACTGCCAGAGGCGGACCCTGCTCTCTATCTGACACTTTCGCTGGGCTTGACGTTCCCTTTCAATCTTATCTTAGGCATTCCTCTATACGTGGCCGTGGCCACCCAACTCATCGGAGGCTGACATGCAGATGACGCCCGCGAAACGCGTCGAAATTGTGATTGAAAAGCCACTCGAAGGACGGCTTACCGATGCTCTGAACAAAGCGAATGTTACCGGCTATACGGTCGTGCCCGTGCGTGGAGGCTCGGGCCGATCCGGGCCATGGACGCGTGAAGGTCAGGTTGGCCGAGCCGGAATGGTAATGGTTGTTTGCCTAATCAAGCCTGAGCGATTGGATGGGCTTTTGGAAACCGCCTTTGCAGTGGTTGAGCGTCATATCGGCGTCGTCTCGATCAGCGATACGCTTGTCCTCAGGGCCGAGCGTTTCTGATGTCTAACCGTGACGTTTCGCTGCCGCTGGGTGGACAATAAATACACCTCAGAAAATAGTTTTGGGTTTGGCAGTCGTTGACTGGAGAAGCGGATCTTCGTCTGAACAGAAGCATATTGGAGTCTGGTCTCGCACCAGACCTTCGCCGCAACCAACATCGAGGTCAGGTCAGCGGACAAAGCCGACCTTCGGAGACGGGCGGCTTCCGGTGTGGGGCGCAAACGGTGGTTATTGAGAGGTGCCTTAAAAAAGTGGCCGCACAGTACGGACCGTGCGACCAGCGTCGTACTATTCCGCGTTCTCGACCAGCCAAGCAACCATCTTGTCGATTTCGCCGACCTGCGCAGCAATAATTT